>JAJEAC010000080.1 GCA_022824315.1 Silicimonas sp. | reverse complement strand
GATCTCGCCGAGATACAGGACCTGACGCTGCACGACCCGGCCGCCGCTCACGCGGCAGTTTTCGACCACGCTCCAGTAGCGGTGTTCCTTGCCGTCCTTGAATCGCTTCTTGCAGCGCACGAACATGAGCGGAGACTCCGTTGTCGCGGCTACCAGATCAAGGGGGTAGGTCGGCACTACACGCGACTTCTGGGGGGCGGACCCTTGAAAACAAGGCGTTTCCCGCGCCGAAACCCGCCAAAATAGTCAAAAAACGCGCTGAGTTTCTGAAGTCGGGCTAATGGGCTCGAAGCTGCATTTTTGGCCATGAAATCGAACCCAAGGTGAACAAAGTGGGTGCTTGACGTGCCAGTGTTCGGGTTCAAGGGAGTTTTCCACTGCATGGGAGGATGCAATGGAAAATTCCACTCCGGCTGTCGCCGCAGCCTGGGGCCCGTCTCTTGATGATCTGCTGTTTGTTCGCAGCTTTCCCGCCGCTTCCCGACTGGGGTGTGCCGTACAGTTGCCGCACTTTCGGCTCCACGCCCGATTCTTCGATGACTGGGCCGAAGTCGGGTCCGAAGTCCTGCGCCATTTCGCTGACCAGACGGAAGCGGACGCCCGGCACTCCGCGGCCTGCAGGCTTGGCAACAGAACGGCGCCGACATCGCGCGATGATTGTGGATCGCGAGGGGTTCGCGCGGCTGTCGGAGCAAGGTCGCAGCGATCTGCTGGCCTGGCTAATGCATCATGAGTGCCCCGTCACTCCCGAAGTCGACGATCTGGTTGTTGCCGGATTTGACTGGTGCCGCCGCAATCGCGTGCATGTTTCCAGCGACAAGGCGACAGTGCGCCTCGTACGCTCCGCCCGATCGGAATTTGCTGCGGCATTGCTTGCCAGGACTGCGGATGCCTTGGCACCATCGACCATGAACGCACTTGACGCATGTCTCGATGCCTCTGCCGGTTCCGTTGGCTTCAGCGACCTCAAGAGTGACGGGGGTGCCGCAACACTGGGGGACATTGTTGCGACGGCGGACCGGCTTGCGTTCGTCAGGTCACTGGGTCTCCCGCACCATCTGTTTGCCCGTCTGAATCAAGGCTGGGTTGAACGGATTGCCCGCCGGGTCGCCGGCGAGACATCCTGGGAGATGAGTCGTCATGAATCTGCACGGCGACATGGAATGATGGCCATCTGGCTGATGTCGCGTGAAGCCAGGATGACCGATCATCTCGTCGATCTGTCGCTTGAGGTGATTCACCGGATGACTGCCCGCGCAAGGCGCGAGGTGGAGAAGCGGTTCGTGCGGGAGATCGAACGCGTTCACGGCAAGGACCGCCTGTTGGCGGACATTGCCACCGCAGCGATCGCGGATCCTGATGGTCGGGTATGTGACGTGATCTACCCCGTCGCTGATCGTGACAAGCTTGAGAAGATCATCACGGAATACAGAAGCCGCGGCGGCTTCAGGCGTCAGTTGCGCACAGTGATGCGACGATCCTGGTCCCATCACTACCGCCCGATGCTGCATCGTCTGCTTGAGGTGTTGAAATTTCGCTCGAACAACATCGCCTGGCATCCCGTTCTGGACGCGCTCGAATGGATCGCCGACATGCGCCGCCGCAACAAGCGTGTCGTTCCTGCTGCAGACGCTCCGCTTGACGCGATCCCGCCGGGCTGGCGGGACTCGGTGATTGACGGGCACGGCAAGGTGAACGTGATCAGTTTTGAGCTTTGCATCCTGACCCGGCTTCGGGAGAGCATCCGGGCCCGGGAAATTTGGATCGAAGGTGCCGACAGATACCGGAACCCGACCGAAGACCTGCCGCAGGACTTTGCCGAGAAACGCGATCACTACTATCAGGTTCTGAAGCTGCCTCGGGACGCCGCTGCGTTTGCTGGTGAGATACGCGCAGAGCTTGAGCGGGAGCTGCGGGAGCTGGACACGACGTTTCCCGATAATGACAGGGTTCGCCTCAGGCTTTCGCCGGATGTGCGGATTTCCGTCACCCCCTTTGGCCCAGTGCCGGAGCCAGCCGGTCTTCTCGCACTGAAGACCGAGATCGGTCATCGCTGGCCAATGACCAGCCTGCTGGACGTGCTGAAGGAAACGGCGCTGGACACAGGCTTCCTGAGGCATTTCAGAACCTCGGCTTCGAGGGAAGTCCTTGACCAGGAGGTGCGCGACCGCCGTCTGCTGCTTTGCCTCTATGGACTTGGAACGAATGCCGGGCTGAAACGCGTCGCGGGCGGGACGTCGGAAGTCAGCTATGACGAGCTTCTGCACATTCGCCATCGCTACATTCATCCGGGGGCATTGCGCGCTGCTGCGATGGATACGGCAAACGCGACCCTGCGGGTCCGGGATCCGTCCGTCTGGGGCGATGCCGGAACCGCCTGCGCATCGGATTCGGTCAAGTTCGCTGCCTGGGACCGGAATCTGATAACCGAATGGCATGTGCGCTATGGCGGGCGTGGCGTGATGATCTACTGGCACGTGGACCGCAATGCGACCTGCATTTATTCGCAGTTGAAGCGCTGTTCGTCTTCGGAGGTGGCCTCGATGATCGAGGGCGTTCTGCGCCATTGCACCGATATGGATATCCAGCGGCAGTATGTGGATACCCATGGGCAGAGCGCTATCGGCTTTGCCTTCTGCCGCCTCCTCGGATTTGAACTTGCCCCGCGCCTGAAAGGGATCAGCCGCAAGAAGCTGGCGCCGCCGCGCGCGGGCATGTGGGACGAACTCCCGAACATAGCGCCCCTTTTGGCCACGCCGATCAACTGGCTCGAAATCGAGCGCCAGTACGATGAGATGATCAAGTACGCCTTGCCATGCGTCATGGCACAGCCGACCCTGAATCGATCCTGCGCCGCTTTGCGCGGGCCGAGGTGATGCACCCGACCTACAGGGCGCTCGCCGAGCTCGGCCGTGCCGTGCGGACGATCTTTCTGTGCCGCTATCTCCGCTCCGAGGCACTGCGCCGCGAAATCCATGAAGGGCTGAACGTCGTGGAGAACTGGAACGGCACCAACAGCTTCGTGTTCTTTGGCAAGAGCGGGGAATTCGCGTCCAACAGGACCGACGACCAAGAGGTATCCGCGCTGTCGCTGCATGTGCTCCAGTCTTCTCTTGTCTACGTCAATACCCGCATGCTGCAGTCGGTCCTGTCGGAACCTGCATGGCAGTCTCGGATGACCGACGCCGACCATCGCGGCCTCAGCCCGGCGCTTACCGGACATCTCAATCCCTATGGAAAGTTCGAACTTGATCCGCACCGCCGGCTCGATTTCGGCGGAATGGCAGCGTGACACTCTTTACAAAGTGCGTCAAATGTAAAGAGTGAAGGAGTGCCCGCCACTGCAAGCCAAGGTAAGGAAGAGGCTCTGGCAATGTCGTCCAACCGGCGAAAGGTAAAGAGTGATGCGCGGAACAGGACCACCGACGCCCATGAACGGGCACGGGACTTTCTGGGTGACACGGACATCGACCGGTTGCTGGCAGCCGCCAAGCGTGGCCGTCATGGCGTTCGGGACCACCTGCTGCTTCTGCTGATGTTTCGCCACGGCCTGCGTGTATCGGAAGCGATCGCCCTGCGTCGCAGCGATGCAAACCTTGACCAGGCCCGCCTCTGGATCTCACGTCTCAAGAATGGTCTCAGTGTCGAGCAGCCGTTGGCAGGCGATGAACTGCGCGCCGTCCGCCGTTGGCTGGCCTCGCGCGACGATGTGCTGCCATGGCTGTTTGTCTCCGAGCGCCGGCAGCCTCTCACCCGTCAGGCCGTGAACTATATCGTCGCGCAGGCGGGAGAGCGGGCGGGTCTTGGGCACATCCATCCGCACATGCTCCG
>JAJEAC010000071.1 GCA_022824315.1 Silicimonas sp. | reverse complement strand
GGTCCAACTCGCGTTCATTCGCTACGCGACACAGTTCGTCATCACGTCCGGCGTACTGGCCGGGCTGCGCGCACGGGGGCTTGCCGCCGCGCGACCGTTGCTGCCGGTCCTTGTCTTGAGAGCATCGCTTCTGGTCGCGTCCACGATCTTCGTTTTCGTGGCGCTGCAATCCCTTTCGCTGGCGGTTGCATCGGCAATCATGTTCTCGGCTCCGATCATCGTCTGCGGGCTCTCGTGGCCGCTTCTGGGCGAAAGGGTGGGGCGGGTGCGCTGGGCGGCCGTGGCCTTCGGCTTCGCGGGCGTGCTGGTCGTCATTCGACCATTCGGGGAGGATCTTGATCCGGCTGCGTTCCTGATGCTCTCGGCTGCGACCGGTGTTGCGCTTTATTCCATCCTGACGCGGAAGCTGTCGCGTGACGTGAAGCCGCTCATCATGCAGTTTCTTCTCGGCCTGACCGGCACGGTCGTGCTCGCGCCGTTTTGCTGGATTTATTGGATCGCGCCTGCCGGTGCTTTCGATCTTGCCCTGATGGTTTCGCTTGGCCTGTTTGCATGGATCGGGCATGAATTCCTGATCCGCGCGCATCGTGTTGCCGAGGCAAGCTACCTGATGCCGTACTCGTACAGTTACCTGATCTACATGATGGCAGGCGGCTTCGTCGTCTTTGGCGACCTGCCGGACACTTGGACGATACTGGGTGCGCTGATGATTGCCATGTCCGGTCTCATGATCTGGCGTCGCGAAGTGGTGCTCATGCGGTCTGGAAATGCGGGCGAACTCGTTCGGTGACGCCCCGGGGCCGCGCGTACCGTTGTTCTCAACGCTTGCAGCCGTCGACAGCGAAGCGAAAGAAGGATCCTTGGTCACCCGGCTTCTGGTTGCTGCCGCATGGCAAGAACACGACAGAGTGTCGGGCGCACCCTCAAGGCGGCCTGCGAATTGGCAAGGGCGTCATTCGAGGCACGGGATGAAGACGCATGTCCTAACAAGGTGGCGCGTTGCGATTTGGAAGCCTCCGGACTTGCGGACTTTGGCTCGGTACGCGGCGCGTACTGCAAAGCACGCGACATCAATATCGAAATCCGGCAGCCGGGAACGCTACCAGCCGCTCCCGCCTGATCGCCGCGATGCTGTTACGCTGAAACCCGCCCTCAATCGAACCGTACCGCAGGTTGCCTGGCGGACAGGAATGACAATTCGGGATGCGGACCGTGTTGTCAGGCAGCCGCAGCCGCTTCCTCGGACACGATTAGGCCAAGCACGTCCCGCTTGGTCGCCTCTGCAGTGCTGCGGATGCCGGAACAACGACCGTTCCGCATTACCATGACCCGGTCCGCGATGGCGAACACATGGTCCAGATTGTGACTGATGACAATAAGCGCCATGCCTTGTTCCTTGAGGCCTCGAATCAGCGCCAGCGTGTTGCGCGTCTCCTCCGGACCCAGCGACGCGGTCGGCTCATCCATGACCAGCACCTTGAGGTCGGCGTGGTAAATCGCCCGCGCTATAGCCACAGCTTGGCGCTGGCCGCCGGAAAGGTGGATCGTCGGTTCGCTGAGGTTGTCGAGTTCGATGCCGACATTGTCCTTCAGCACCCGGGCGGCCTCGGCTGCCATTCGGGCATTGTCGAGGAGGCGAATGCCCATGAACGAGCGCCATAGCTCATGGCCAAGGAACACGTTTCCGGCCGCGTCCAGCGCATCTACCAAGGCCAAGCTCTGATAAACCGCCTCGATGCCGAGCGCTCTGGCGGCGCGCCGGTTGCCGATCCGCACCGGCACGCCCTCCATCCTGATCTCGCCTTCGTCCGGGGCGAACACTCCAGTCAGGATCTTTATGAGGGTCGACTTGCCGGCACCATTGTCGCCGACAATTGCGAGCACCTCGCCGCGCTCCAATTCAAGGTCGACACCTGCAACGGCGGTCAGTCCGCCGAAATGCTTGACGATGCCGCTCATTTCCAGAAGCGATGGATGCATATCTGTCATGGGACCGCCTAACCGGGTTGTTCAGCGCAGCGTATAGCCGCCGTCAATCACCATCTCCTCGCCGGTCATAAAGGTCGACGCGTCTGACGCGAGATAGACGACTGCGGCTGCCAACTCCTCCGGGCGCCCGAACCGGTTCTGCACCGCGGGCTTGCGCCAGTGATCCTCGGCGCCCTGCGGGTCGCGGGCGATGATCGGGTCGAGCAGTTCAGTGTGAATGTAACCGGGAACAAGTACGTTGATCCGAATGTTGTGGGGCGCCCATTCTACCGCGAGACACTTGGTCAGCATGTGCACGCCCGCCTTTGCCGCGTTGTAGTGCGCCTGCTTCTGCGGGTAGTTGACAATCCGCGCCGAAAGCGAACCGACGTTGACTATTACGCCCGCCTGCTGGCGGATCATCACCCTGCCCACCGCCTGGCAGCTCAGGAACACGCCGGTAAGGTTGATGCGTATCATCCGTTCCCACTCGGCGAGCGTCATGTCTTCGGCCGCCGCGTTGTGGGCGATGCCGGCGTTGTTGACCAGGATGTCGATCCTGCCGAAGCGCTCCTCGGCCTCTGCCGCCATCCGAATGAGGTCCTCGGGAGTGCCGATGTCGACCTGGCTGACGTAGGAGCGGTTTCGGCCAAGCGCCTTGACCTCGTCGAGCAGGCTCTCGGCGCGCTCGCGCTCCCTTTCGTACAGGATTGCAACGTCGGCACCCGCTTCGGCGAGGCCCTTGGCCAGTGCGCGTCCGATGCCGCGTGAGGCGCCGGTGACAATCACCGACTTGCCGTCTAGGCGGAACGCGTCCAGCGTTGGCGTGCTGTCAGACATGATCAGATTCCTGGAAGATTTGGCTGGTTGTCGGAAAGGAGGCCGATCCCGAACGACCTGAGTGTTCGGGATCGGACATTCGTGGCTCAGCGCTCCAGGGTGCCGATGCCTGTGTAGCGGAACGCCTCCCGCTCGAGGGCATCAATTTCCTCGACCGAGAGTTCCTTGTAGGCGATCGTGATCCGTCCAAGGAAGACCAGTGGAATGTCAGCCTGACGCCCCTCGAGATCCGCCTTGATGATCTCGGCAATGGAGACGCCGAAGTCATCGCCCATGCGCATCGGCGTCGCATCGAGCAGGCCGTCGCGCAATGCTTCCAGTTCTTCACCCGTGCCGCCCCAAGCGGTGACGAACACTTCGTCGAGAACCCCAAGCGCCTCTGCCGCCGACAGAGATCCCATTCCCATTGCCGTATTGGCATTGTGGATCATGTCGACTTCCGGAAAGCCGGTGAGAATCAGGTTGGTGCCGTCGAAGCCGCCCTCGCGCTGGAAGTTGCCGTAGTGCTCGTAGACCAGTTCCCAGTCTGAATTCTCGACCAGGCATTCTGCGAAGCCGCCCGAGCGCTGGTTGTCAACCGATCCGGGGGTGCCGCGGTTCATGGCGACCTGACCCTCGGTTCCAACGTTTTCGATCACGTAGTTGCACATGATCAGCGCACCGGCGAGGTGGGAGAAGCCGGTGAATGCCAGAGGCTGCTCGTCACCCCAGACCTGCGGCACCTGGTCGTGGTTAAGGACGATCACCTCGAGGTCGGGGCTGTCGATCAACCGCTTCACGTTGTCGGCCTGCAGCCCAAGCTCGGTCGGGCCGAACACGACGTAGTCGAAGAATTCAGCGTCCTGCAGAACCTGGTCGGTGTAGGTGGTCTGCAGATCGTGGTTGTCCATGCCGGAGGCGAACTGGACGGCCTCGAACGGAATGTTCATCTCCTTCAGCCGGGCTTCCATTGCCAAGTAGGCTCGGAGCCAGGCGTCGGAAACATCCTGGCTGGGATAGATCACCGCGATCTGGATTGGCTCGTCAAGGCTGCCCGTAAACGGCGTGCCGGGCATTCCGACTGCATCCTGCATCGCCGCAAGAACATCCGCGTCGACCACCTGATGGTACCACCAGAAATCGCGCTCGCCGTCGTCGGGCAACGCCTGCATCGGATACTTCTGCGCCATTGCCGGAATCGCCAGCATCGCGGTCGCGACCGCGGCGCAAGCGAAGCCATAGGTCATTCTTTTGGCTATAGTTTGAGTCACGATTTCCTCCCTTTTTTCATCCAGTTTGGCAGGCACTGCAATAACAGGCCAAGGTTGCACCTCGGCGTCGAGCCTGCGTAGGCAAAGTCCAAGGATTGTCTCTTCCTGGCACCGCCGCCTGTCTGTCGGCAACAGCTGCAGCCGACCGACACTTCGACAATGTTCCCACCACCGGAGCCAATTGTCAACAATGGCAAGCAAGTGCCTGACGGAGGACTTTCGGTGTCTGCTCCCAAGGGGCCGAACGCGCACGTTGCCGCATTGGGCGTTCCGCGATGCAGGGTCACCAATCTGCAAAAATTGAGCAAACGGCTTTGGCGGGCGACTGACGCTGTAGGATGAAAGTGCGATTCCGAACCGGACGGGCCATGCGTGTCGGCGGCGATTCAAAACGGCGTGATTTCGGCGGCAAGCCGCGCTTTTGAGGGACGATTTGGCCGTGTCGGTCTGGCGCTCCCGGCATGCGGGGGCTTGCGGCGTTGACGGGATTCCGCCCGGCCTTTCTTTTTCCGC
>JAJEAC010000151.1 GCA_022824315.1 Silicimonas sp. | reverse complement strand
CGGATCGACAACATCGCCGCTGAGCGAAACCCTGCCACTGCGCATATGTTTATCGTCAATCCTTTGCACATGCAGGCGGTCGACGGCCTCTTCGCCACGCATCCGCCCATCGAGAAGCGGATTGCAAAGCTGCGGGAACTCAGCGGAGTGTCCAGGCGACGCGCATCGGCAAGGCGGCCGCTCGCAGGTCCTTGGGGTTGAGCCGAGAATACTGAAAGCGGTGCGCGTGGCTCCTAAATCAACGCCGCGCACAGAATGGCCGGTAACCGTTCCGTCCGGCCGTGGGAATTGCAATTGGAATTGCGATGGTGGTTGGAGAAACTGTTGAAATTCGTGCCGTTGCGGCGGTTCACGTTGCGCGAAAGCGTTCGGTTCTAGAGTGATGGAGGCGACGATGGCACCGCGCGGGCACGGCCGAAGCTCGGCAAGACGTGGTGTTGTAATCGTCTTCCTCATCATTATCACTCTTTGAACGAACGCTTACCTTTCAGTTTGACCGGCGTTTGGTCTTCTTCCCGCCTCGGTTTCCGGTTTCGCGACCGCCGCGCGCCCAAGGCGCCAGGGCAGGCCATACTCACGCCCCGATCGATGCAGCACTCAGGCCGAAGCGGCCCAGGAGGCTCCGGAAGCCGAGGCGGGAAGAGAGCCGGACGCCGGTCAAGCCGGATGCTTCATCGTCCAGGCATCTCTCGAGTGCCTGACGTCCACTCGCTATCTTGCCTGTCCCGCGCCGCGACGGCGCTTGTCAGCAGTCACCGTCGGAGGTGCTCGGAGACGTGGCCGGAAGCGCCCCTGCGTCGCCTCCCCGCCACTTTCGTCGTGTTGACAAGGTGGGGGCACGCTATCCCTTTTCGGACATGCCCGCATGGTCGACACGGCCGGTCGCGAACCTTTCCGCGTCCGGCGGCCCGGACCGGTCCGACCGGTACCCCGGCGCCCTCAGTGCTCCGGCAGGTCCTCGTCCTCGAGTTCGGGCTCCATGCCCGTGATCGCCATGGCGATGATCGTGAACGCGTCCGCAATGTCGTTCAGCCCGCCCTCCTCAAGGGCGTCCGCAATGCGTCCCAGGTTGCCGTCGATGCGCTCCAGCGCCTCGGCGATCCGTTCCTCGCCCGTTCCTGTCATCCCGGATATCTCCCATATGGTCTTTCGCCGCCCGCGCCTTCCGAATCCGGGCCGACGGATCGTCCTTCATTCGGGCGGTCTCCGCAAGCGTTCCATGGCCGCGGCATCGCTGCACCGGACAATCCGGCCACCTGCAACAGCATACCTTCGCGAATTCTGCAGGCATGATCAGGCATTTCATCTCGACCCGGGCCCCGGCCGGTTCCGGTCCTGCCCGACCTGCGCGCCCTCTCAGTCCATGCCGGTGCGGTCGATCCGGTGTCCGACCTCGCCGCCGCCGCCCGGCCCCGCCTGCGTCACCACCATCTCCAGATCAAGGTCCGGGAGGGTGGACTGCAGCGCGCGTAAGACCCGCTTCGCCTGCCGCAGCGACGGGACGTCCCGCTCAACGTTGATGATCGTGTCTGCGTAAGCGATGGTGTGGAGCATCCCGTGAAACCGCCCACCCTCCCCGCTTTTCCCCGACATCCGGCCTGTCCTGCCCCTGCGGCGGGCATTCCATCGCTCGCGCAGATCAGATTCTAGAACGGGCGTTCTCGTCGACCAGTCTCGTTCCGTCAGAAGCGCCGGAATTGGCCGGGCCGTACCTCCGTATGGTATCGGCCAACTTGGCCATGAGTTCGGCAAGTTCGGAATGATTGTCAGATCGGGGACCGCCAACGCAGGCGATCTCAACGGCAAGGTCGGTCCAGCCGTCGCCGTCATGTTCCGAAACCTGCTCAACCTTGTCACGCAAGGCGGCAAGTTCGTCGACGCGCTCTTGACGTGCGGCAACTTGATGCTTGGCAGCCTTAAGATCGTCGGCAAGTTCGAAGGTAAACTCATCCAACTTCTCGATATCGTCAGGATCGTCATGGTCGAGGTCAAGCTTCTCTCCCCAGCCGACAGCCTCTCTCTCGGCGTTCTCAAGCATGGCGGCGAAATCTTCGACTTGCTCGATAGCGAACTGGACTTCACCCTCGGCAGCGCCAATCTCGGAGTCAGTCTCGGCAACAATCTTGGAAACAAGCCTGGTCACAGGCTCTCGGGGAATGTCATGAATGTCGGTATCGTCGTTCATATGTCGAACGATGGGTCCGGCCACCAATTCGGCCAACGCGCCTCGGCGAGTTGCTCCCGTCCATTCGACCTCCAGCTGGCTTTTGTTCTGACAAAAGGCCTTCAAGCGCCACGGCACGTTCGCGCAGGTCCGTCACGTCGTGGCGGACCTCGCCCAGACCGGACAAAATGACGACTGCAAGCGCAATGCTCGTGCCAGGGATCGCGAGAAGCGTCGTCCAATGCGTGCTGCGGGCAGGCCACCCGGAAAAATCCGCAATGCGTCCTCCCAGCGCGGTGAGCCGCCGTGCGAGCTCGTGACTGTCCGGCATGTCGCTCATGGCTTCAAGGCAAGGCCAACCGCCGGGCCGGCCGACGCGGAACCCTTGCGCAACAACCCGTTTTTTGCAAGGAATCTCAAGACGACGGAACGCGGGTCGGCGGGGGACACAGGGTCAATCCCGATGACTCGTGATACGATGATGGCAAGGGGGTGGAATCGACGAGGGAATTGCTGCAAGGCCGACGGATTCGAGGCTTCTGACTAGCCAATGCCTCGGCAGGCCGCGGCTCTCTCTCGGACGGCAAGACAGTCAAGAAAGCGCATAGACTTGATGCCGGGCCAACACCGCCGCAGAAGGCCCGTACGTTGAAGCCATGGCTTTATGAAATGATCGCGGGCGTTTTCTGGACTTTCATGGGTACGGATCGTCAAGACTTGGGTTCATCCCCATTTTTTTCGGAAAAGATGATGCTCGGTCGAAAATTCAGGGGGAAAGAGCATGAGCGTGGCCAACATTGTGTCCCGCAAGACTGCCATGTTCTTGGCGCAGTTACTCGTTCTTGTTGGAATGAATGGGAGTGGAATTCATGCTGAGGACACTTTCGACTGCAGTTTCGAAAGTCAAATTAGCGATATCGCGGGCCAGATCGGTGCCGACCGACTTACGGCGCTCGACTCCAGGATTGGCAATCTGAACCGGCGATATGATGTAGACGCCTTCTTCTGCCTCAGCGAGTCGACGATCACTGGACCGCTGGATGATCACGTAACCGACATCGCGGAAAACTTCTTTGCTTCACCTC
>JAJEAC010000113.1 GCA_022824315.1 Silicimonas sp. | reverse complement strand
GAACATCTTTCCACGTCCGGTGTCCTGGATGTTCTACGCCAGCTCGCCTGACCAGCCGATCAGCACGGATTCCCTGCGCAACGCGTTCAACGCGGCCCGCGACAGGGTCGGCGTCAGCAACACCTACACCTTCCACTGTCTCCGGCATTATCTCGGGTAGATTCTTATCTCGGGTTGGAACCTGCGATCGCGGCAAGCCGCTGAATCCATGTGGGATTCAGACGGCTTGCGCTCACTTTGCCCGACATAATCCGGTACCCTTCAGAGACTGCTCAGGAAGGCGAGGAGACTGTCGGGCGGCTGGTACCTTTCCGGATCGCCTTCTCGCGGCGACGTCTTCGCAAGCGCCTGCTCCTTCATGGCGATCGTCGCCTCGACATAGATCTGGGTGGTTTCGGCCCGTTCATGCCCGAGCCAGAGGGCGATCACCGACCGTTCGACGCCGACCTGCAGGAGGTCCATCGCCGCGGTGTGGCGAAGCACATGTACGGTGACCCTCTTGCCGGCCAGTGAAGGGCACCGCTTCGCGGCCGTCTCCCGGTGCTTGTTCAACAGGTACTGCACGCCGTCCACGCCGAGCCGGTTGCCCCGGGCGCTTGGAAAGAGCACGCCGTCCGATCCTCTTGGCGGTTCCTGCAGCCATCTCCTCAACACGTCCCTTGTCGGCCCCGCCAAGGGCGTGCAGCGCTCCTTGCGGCCCTTGCCGGTGACGCGCAGGTGACGGCCGTCGCCCTCGGCGAAGTCGTCGCGCGTCAGTCCCGTCATCTCGGAAAGCCGGAACCCGGTCTGCACGGCGGTGAGCATGAACGCGTGGTCGCGGCGTCCAGACCAGGTGTTCGTGTCCGGTGCAGCGAGCAGGGCGTCGACCTCGTCACGCGTAAGAAAGCCGATCTGCTTGCGCGTGTATCGCTTTGACGGGATGGCGAGCACCCTCTGGATCTGGTCGGCGTGGGTCGGCAGTTCGAAGGCCGCGTACTTGAAGAGGGAATGGACGGCCGCAAGCCGCAGGTTGCGGCTGCACATGGCGCGATATGCGCGCCGGATTTGAAGACGGCTGGGTCTCAGCCAGATGGAACTGGCGCGTCGCATCGACGTATCGCATGACACGATCCGCAACTGGGAACAGGGCAAGCGCTGCCCGACTGGTGCTGCGCGTGCCCTGCTGCGAGTGCTCGACAAGGCGCCGGATACCGCGCTCCGCGTCCTGACCTGATACGCTTCGGTCATTCCGCATCTCCCTTCGGCGCGGCGGGCGCTCCCCGGATCGCCGCGATCAGCTCGTCGAGCGGGATGCGGGTCACGCGCCCGTCGGCATGCTCGATCACGATCCAGTGGGTTCGTCGGCATAAAGGAACGCGAAGTCCCACGGAGTTTTGCGCAAGTGCTGAACACATTGCAGCTTTCCCCGAATTGGCTCCCCCTGTTTTGGACGGTGCATTATGCGACTGATTTCAGGGGGAGAATTCCAAGGACGTCTCGGAGCCTTGAAACAGGTACACGCAAAAAGAGAGCCGATCTGATCCGCGAAAGAACCGGCGCTGCCCTAAGCGCCGCTGCTGCGCGTGGACGAAAGGGCGGCCGCAAGGCTGTCATCACCGCTGAAAAACTGGCACGGGCGAAAATGCTGATCAAAAAAGGCCTGATGGTTCGCGAAGCAGCGGCCCGCATTAAGGTTGGAAAAACCGCTCTTTGTGAAGCGATCAAGTCAGACAGCTCGCAAGGCAGCCAAGGCTAATTATCTTCTCGGAACCGCCGGGAAACTCCAGAACTGTCAATTCCCGTGGGACCCCACGTACCTTTATGCCGATAGACCCGTATTCGGCAACCGAGGCGAGCATCGCATCGGAACCAAGATATTCAGCCTGAGCGGCGTTGAAGGCGGCGAGGAATTCGGTGTCGTCCTGGGCAAAGCCGATGCCGACCCAGTTCGCGCCATCAACCGGCTGCTTGGAGGCGTCGGACAGTTCGACGTCATCCAGTCCTGCCACAAGGTTGGCCCCGGTGAAATAGGTCACTGCACCTGCGTCAGCGCGACCGGCACGCACGGCGGCCAGAATCTCGGTCGGGCCGGGCACTTCCATGATAGTCTCGACTCCCGCGGCCTTGGCGACCTTTATGGAGTTGTAGCCTGCGCCGGTGACGAGGCTGCCATCTGCTGCCGCGATATCATCCATGTTGTGCAGGTTCTTTTCGTTGCCCGCGGGCACGATCAGGATGTCACCCACTTTGGCCATCGGCTCGGAAAAGGCGACGTTCTCGCAACGCTCTTTCAGGATGTACATGCCGCCCGTGATGATGTCGAAACGGCCCGCCTTGAGGCCCCGGGATCAACCCGCCCCAGTCGGTCACAACGGGCTCGATGTTGTCATAGCCCATCTCGCCCAATACACCCAGAACATGGGCGTTCACGAAGCCAAGCGGCGCGTTGTTCTCACCCGGATAGGCCCAGGGCACTTCGTTGGCAAAACCGATACGAATGCTCTCGCCCGCGTCGATCCGATCCTGGAGTGGTCCGGCCAGCGCCATGACCGCCGAGGCGGCAAAGGCTGCACCAGCGCCCACCAGTGTCTTCAAGTTCAACATGTCCATTTCCTCTCTGCTGGTCCGTTTTTTGTTGACGCTTTGCCGCGCCGAGCATCAATGTTGTACACAACACCACGGTGTTTCGGATTCTATCAAGGAAGCGAGCCGGATTTTCGAAGAAACTCTTCGGACGCGAAGTCTTGGCAGATTGAGTTGTGCACAAGAGGGAGGCTGGAATGCCGCTGGAACATGCTCCATTTTCCAAGGGTGAATACGATCGCCGGATCGCAATGACGCGCGCGGCAATGAAGGCGGCGGGGATCGACGTGCTCTTCGCCGCGGACCCCTCGAACCAGGCTTGGCTGACCGGATACGATGGTTGGTCGTTCTACGTCCATCAGGGGGTGATCCTTGGGCTGGAGGGCGATCCGATCTGGTGGGGCCGGAAACAAGACGCCAACGGAGGGCGACGCACGGTCTGGATGGAGGACGATTGCGTTCAGGGCTATTCCGATCACTATGTGCAGAACCCCGTCGAACACCCGATGGAAGATCTGGCCTATCGCCTTCGCGAACTTGGTCACGGCGCGGGCCGCATCGGTGTCGAGATGGAGAACTACTATTACTCCGCCAAGGCTCATGCGGTGCTTTGCGCCGAATTGTCCGAGGCGACATTCATCGACGCGACCGCGCTTGTGAACTGGCAAAGGGCGGTAAAATCGGACGAAGAGATTGCCTTTGTCCGCAAGGCCGCGAAGATTTCGGAAAAGATCGCCACACTGGCCCTGGAACGCGCCGAGCCCGGCATGAAGAAAAACGAGCTGGTAGGTGACATCCTGCAGGCGGGAGCCTACGGCGTGGGCGATGCCTGGGGCGACTATCCCGCCATCGTGCCACTGACGCCCTCGGGCGCCGACGCCGCCGCGCCTCATCTGACCTGGAACGGCAACGAGATGAAGGCGGGCGAAGGCACTTTCTTCGAACTCTCGGGCTGTTATCGCCGCTACCACGCGCCGCTCTGCCGCACGGTGTTTTTGGGCACGCCGCCAAAAAAGATGCTGGATGCGTCAGAGGCCCTGACCGCCGGTCTGGAGGCGGGCATAGAAGCCGCGCGTGCGGGCAATGTCGCCGGAGACGTGGCCCGCGCGATGAACGGCGAACTTGCCAAGGCTGGCATCGACCGGGGCGGGCGGTGTGGCTATCCCATCGGGCTGTCCTATCCCCCCGACTGGGGCGAGCGCACCTACTCGATCCGCCCCACGGATGAGACCGAGTTGAAACCGGGTATGACCTTCCATTTCATGCCCGGTCTCTGGATGGACGACTGGGGCCTGGAGACGACCGAAACACTGCTGATCCGCGAGGGTGGCCCGGCCGAGGCCCTTTGCAACGTGGACCGCAAGCTTTTCGTGAAGGATTAGGATTGGCAAGTCTCGACCAGGCACGCGACCTTCTTGGCGACTTCATCGCCCATCCGACGGTCTCTGCCGACAGCAATCTTTGCCTGATCGCCGATATTGCAGAGCGATTGAGTGACGTGGGCACGCGTGTTGACCTTCAGACGTCACCTGACGGGAAGAAGGCAAATCTCTTCGCGACACTTGGCCCTGAAGTGCCGGGCGGCATCGTGCTGTCGGGTCATTCTGATGTTGTTCCCGTGGAAGGGCAGGATTGGTCAAGCGATCCCTTCGAGATGGTCGAAAGGGACGGACGCCTTTACGGACGCGGCACCTGCGACATGAAAGGCTTCATTTCGGCGGTCGTGACCAAGGCCTCGGATTTCGCCGCGCTCTCTCTGACGAGGCCCGTGCATTTCGCCTTCACCTATGACGAGGAAATCGGCTGTCTCGGAGCGCAGGCCCTGATGGGATGGCTGAAAGACAATGGCGTCCAGGCCAAGCTTGCCATCATCGGGGAACCCACGATGATGCGCGTGATCGAAGGCCACAAGGGGTGCTGCGAGTATACCACCCGTTTCCACGGGCTTGCAGGGCATGGTTCCGATCCGGACCGCGGCGTCAATGCGGTGGAATACGCGGTGCGCTATGTTGCGCGGCTGTTAGAACTGGGCGAAGCCCTGAAACCCCGCGCACCGGCGCATAGCCGTTTCGACCCCCCCTGGACCACGATCAACACCGGGTCTTTGACTGGCGGCCATGCCCACAACGTGATCCCGGAAGAGGCCAAGGTCGAATGGGAATTCCGCCCGGTGCAGGCCTCGGACTTTTCTTTCGTAAAGTCCGAGGTCGAGGACCACGTTGCCTCGGTCCTTTTGCCTGCGATGCAAAAGGTCAGCCCCGACGCTAGCATCACCACCGAGGTCATGGGCGAGGTCGCAGGGCTTGAACCCGCGACCGAGAACGAAGCGCGCGATATCCTTTTGGAACTGACGGGCGGAAACCGCGCAGACGTCGTGCCCTTCGGAACCGAGGCCGGGCTATATGCATCGCTTGGAATGTCGACGGTCATCTGCGGGCCAGGCTCGATCGAACAGGCGCACAAGCCCGACGAATTTCTCGCCCTCGACCAGTTGCAAAGCTGCCTCGACATGCTGGACGGGCTGGAAAGGAAGCTCCATGGGTGAACTGCCACCCAGAGAGATACCAAAAACAGCGCCCGGCGCTGCGGTGCGTGAACGCTATGCGAAGATCCAAGTCGAACTTCGCAAGCACATCTGTCTTCTGGACTGCCCCACCAGCGCGGATTCTTGCGCGGAACAGGTCGCGCTCGAACTGGGCAAGAGCGCCGAACAAGTGGAAGACGAGGGTACAGCCGCTCGTGGTCGTGTCGATGCCTTCGGTCGAGGACCTGAATCCGATGCCGCGCTGATCAAGATCGCGCACCGCGTCGATCAGATGGCTCATGCTGCGTCCGAGACGGTCGAGCTTCCATACGATCAGCGTGTCGCCGGAATGCAGGTGATAAAGCTCCGAGACGCCCTTGGAATCCTCCCCCTGAAATCAGCCGCATGATGCACCGTCCAAGTCAGGGGGAGCCAATTCGGGAAAAGCTGCAACGCATTCAGCACTTGCGCAGATCTCCGTGGGATTTCGCGTTCCTTTATGCCGACGAACCCAATTCAAGCAATGGAAAGATGCGTGGATCAGCCACAATGCTGGAAAATCGCTGCATGACCCGCCAACCTCTTCATGCTCCCGCTTCTCGGCGCCAAGGTTTCCGGTGAGCCGATGAAGGCCTTGAACATTCGCCGCGACGGCGTCCACGGCGAATGGAACTGCACCCTGATCAACAGGTAATCCTGATCAGGTGACTTTGGCGGGAGACCTTAGCCCGTGCGAGCCCGCCGTTGCGCCACGGCCAGGGCGAGGGCCGAGACGAGAATGATCCCTTGCAGCGCATCCTTGGTGTTGAAGTTGAGCCCCATGAGGTTCAATCCATTTGCGACCATGCCAAGAAACAGCACGCCCGCCACCGTCCCGAGCACATTGGGCCGCCCGCGCGGGTGAAGCGCTGCACCGATGAAGACCGCGGCGATGGCGTCCAGCAGGTAGGAAAAGCCGGAGAGCGGCGTAAACATGCGGATGTTGGCCGCAGCGATCAGCCCTCCGACCGCGCATGTCATCGCGGCGGTCACAAAGCAAAGGACCAAGATGCGGTTGACGCGGATTCCAGCGACGATCGCGGCAGAGCGCTGCATCCCCATCGCATGGATGCGCCGCCCCCAGATCGAGCGTTCGAGCACGATGTAGTAGATCACGACCAGCACGGCGGCGATGACGGCCTCGCTCGGAATCCCAAAGATGTCGCCTTGGGCGATGTTGCGAAACTCGGTGGGCATGCGGCGGTAAGAAATCGGACCCCCGCCATTTGTGAAGATGCGCTGCACGGAGGAGCCGATGAAAAACGTCGACAGCGTCGCCAGGAACGGGGTGATCCGCAGGCCCACCACCAGGAGCGCATTGACAAGCCCCACGAGCGATCCTCCGATGACTCCGATGCAGGCGGCACCGAACCAGCCCATGCCGTAGCCGCTCATCGCGACGACTGCGAAGGCGGCACCGAAATCGAGCGCGATGCCGATGGACAGGTCAATGCCGCCCGTGGCCACGACCAGGGTCAGCCCGAGAGCGACGATCATCAGGATCGCCGAACCCTCGACGATGTTCAAGAGGTTGCCACCATTCAGGAATACCGGATTCCACACGGAAAAGAGCACGAAGAAAGCGGCAAAGACGATCAGGAAGCCGAAGCGCAGCACGACATGACGCAGGGTCAGACGCTCGCGTTCCATGGTCAGCGACCCCTCTGCGCCATGGCGGAAAAGGCCACGACGACAACGATGAGCGAGCCCTTGATCAGGCCCGTCCAGAACACGTTGACGCCCATTGACTTGAACCCGATGGAAATGGCGGCGACGAGAACGGCGCCAAGGACCGCACCCCAGAGGGTCACGACGCGGCGGGGCGAGAAGGCCGCGCCAAGAAACGTCGCCAGCACCATTTCGAGCATAAGGTTGTCCTGCACGCCGGGCGAACTGCCGGACCCGCGCGCAAGCACGAAGAACCCGCAGACGAACCCGGTGACGGCGGCAACGACGAAGCTCTGCCCCACGAGGCGGCCCGGGTTTATGCCGGAGATTTCCGCAGCGTCCCGGCTGCCCCCTGCGGCCTGCAGGTTCAGTCCCCAACGCGTTTGGTGTGCGGCGACAAAGAGCGTTCCGACGATCATGACGACCAGAACGATCCCCAGCGGCATGCCGCCGATTTCCGCTTCGCGCAACGCCAGGATCCATGGGTGATCCACGTTGATCCGGCGGCTTGCCGTGACGACGTTGTTGACACCAACCACGGCCACGAACATCGCAAGTGTCGTCAGCAACGGGGTCATCCCGATCCGCGAGACCAGGGCGGCGTTGATCACGCCGACGACCAGGCAGGCGACCAGGGCGGCAACGGCGCAAAGCGCCAGCGGATAGCCCAGCGTGAGCATCTGCGCAGTGATCCCGGCGCTCAGAACCGCCGTTGCGGGGATGGACAGGTCGATCCCGCCCGAGACCACATCGTCTCCCCCAGCCATCACGACAACGGCCAGGCCCGCGCAGACGAGAACCACCGGCAGGCTTTGCATCAGCACCAGTTCCAGATTGCGCAAGGTCAGGAAGTTCGGCGCGTTGAGGCTGATATAGGCCAGAACGCCGATCAAGATCGCCAGCGGCAGATAGCCGACCAAGTCGGACAGCCATGCGCTTAACCTTGCTTCAGCGCGCATTGGCGAACCCCTCGACCATTGCCGCCCCGGTTATCGCCGCAACCAGGTTGTCGACGCTCACGTCCGATGCCGCGACCTCTCCTGCGACCCGACCGCGCATCATCACGACGATCTGGTCGCAGACGCCCAGGAGTTCGACCGGGTCTGACGACGACAAAATGACCGAGGCCCCCTTCGTGGCCAAGTCCTCGATCAACTGATAGATTTCGGCCTTTGCGCCCACGTCGACACCGACGGTCGGTTCGTCGAACAGGAATACGCGGGCGTCGGCTGCAAGCCACCGGGCCAGCACGACCTTCTGCTGGTTGCCTCCGCTCAGGAGCCGAGTGACCGCGTCCACGTTCGGCGGGCGAATGTCGAGAGAGTCGATCAGCGCCGTTGTCGCGTCACCGACGGCCCTGGCGTCGATCAGCCCAGCGCGCGAATTGGCCTCCAAAGTGGCCAAGGTCGCGTTTTCCGCGACCGTCATGGGCAAGACCAGCCCGTCATTCCGCCGGTCGCGCGGGACAAGGACGATGCCTTGCGCCACGGCCTGCGCGGCGGTGGCGACCTGTAGCGTCTCGCCGTCGAAACGAAGCGATCCCGCCGTCTTCCGCCGCAATCCGTAAATCGTGTCGATCAGTTCTTCGCGACCTGACCCGATGAGGCCGGCGATACCCAGAATCCGCCCTTTGCCGACCGTCAGCGAAACGCTGTCAAAATGCGCGCCATCGCTCAGGCCGTCGACAACGAGGCCTTCGCCTGTCGCGCGCGCACCCTTGTTCGGGAACATGTCGGAGATTTCGCGCCCTATCATGGCGTAGATCAGCTCGCCCGCGCTGGCGTCCGAGATCTCGTCAAAGACGCCGACGGTCCGCCCCTGGCGATACACCGTGACCCGGTCGCAGATGTCAGTGATCTCGGACAGGTAGTGCGAGACGTAGAGGATCGCGATGCCCTGCGCCTTTAGCCGCGCTATGGCTTGCATGACCATCTCGATCTCTTCATTTGCCAGGGGCGCCGTCGGTTCATCAAAGATCACGGCTTTCGCGGCGCCATCGATCAGCGCACGCGCTACCTGCACCAGCTTGCGCTCGGCCGTGCCCAGATCACGGATCAGGCGGTTGCCCGAGATGTCGAGGCCCAGATTGTCGCGCAGAAAGGCCTCTGCCAGGCGGCGCATCTTGCGCCTGGCAAGTCCAAGGCTGCCGTGCAGTTCCTGCCCCATGAAGACGGACTCTGTGACGGTGAAATGCGGCACCAGGTGCAGTTCCTGGTGGATGAACCGCACGCCCGCCGAATGAACGCCGGCCGGCGTGGCCGAGGCGATCCGTTGCCCGCCGACGATGATCGTCCCGGAATCCGGCTGACAGACGCCGGCGAGCACCTTGATCACGGTCGACTTGCCCGCACCGTTTTCGCCGATCAGCCCGTGCACCTCGCCAGGTCGCACTTCCAGAGAGGCCCTGTCCAGGGCGCGAACGCCCGGAAAGATCTTCACGATATCCGAAAGCGAAAATGCTGCCTGTGTCACGGTAATGCCTGCCATGAAAAAGGCGACGGAGTCGCAGCCCCGTCGCCCTTTGCCATCAGCTTCTTCAGTCGAGCGAGCCGTAGCCAAGCTCTGCGTAGGCCGCCTTCGCTTCGGCCTGGCCGTTCACCGGCAACACGTCCACGTAGGTCTGCGGCAGAAGTGTCTCGCCCGCGAAGTGGCGTGCCACGTTCGTGGCGGAGGTGGAGCCGATCAGGTTCGGCTGCTGCGCAACGTTGGCCACGAAAGGCGAGCCGTCTTCGGCCATGATCTCAAGCGTGTCCGGTCCGCCGTCGAGCGCGGTCACGATGACATCCGTGCGCCCGGCCTCCTCGAGCGCCTGGACAACGCCGATCGCAGGCTGGTCCCAGCAGCCCACGTGGATCGCATCCAGGGTGCCTTCAGGATACTGGCTCAGAAGATCGAGCGTCTTCTTGCGCGCGTCTTCCGGCGCGTTTGCGAACTCTTCAGCCAGTTCAGGCTGAATGATCTCGATGCCCGGATAGTCCTGCAGCACGTACTTCCAGAGACCTGCGCGAATGCCGCAGATCCGCAGCGCGTTCTCGAAGGCGTTGAAGACTGCGACCTTGCCTTCGCCGCCGATGGCATCGGCCATGTACCGGCCGATGGTCGTGCCCATGTAGTAGTTGTCGGACGTCGTGTTGTTCACGGCGTGCGGGCTTGGGTGATCGACGGTAAACACCGGGATGCCTGCATTCTTCAGGGCTTCGAACTTCGGCTCGACCGCCCCGTCGCCAAGGATCGAGATCACGGCGTCAACACCGCTGTTCAACAGGATGTCGTGGTTGTCTGCGTGAACCTGGTTGTCACGACCGCCGTCGACCGGCACCACCGTGCCGCCCAGCATTTCGACGGTGCTGGTGGCGCCGTTGAACGCCTCCCGGTCCCAGAAGTGCTGCGTGCCGACAACGGCGACCCCGATCGTCTTCCCATCGAGGCTCAAGTGACCGTCCGCGAATGCGGGCGTCGCGAGTGCAAGGCCGGCACAGGCCAAGGCGGCCTTGATTGGATTGCGCATGTTTTCTTCCCCATTTGTGTGACAGCTCTGCACTGCCTGACATGGCCGAATGAAAACAAGCCGGTTTTCTCATGTCAATGTTCAAATCACATGCTCAGTCGCCAAGCAGGACAGCTTGAGACAAGTTTGACCGGCTTTGGATGCCTGGACAATGGCCATCATGGCTGCCGCGATCGATGCTGCGGGCCGGCAACCGGCGCATTCCTCCGCCGCGACAAGGGTCATTCGACGTCCCGATGGGGCAAGTGAGCGGAACCCGATAGCCTTTTGGGAAGCTGCAACGGCATGCGTTCAGGGCGTTTCGGCGCGAATTGGCACGAATGCGACAGCTTTTCTGGGAACGTGCGCGCAAGGCGATGGCTCCCGGCCAGTGGTTGCGGAAGGGAAGCACAAAAGACCTGGGGGTCAATTGACGACACCGCCAAGCAGGAGTTGCCTCCAGACACGCCGGAGTACCAATAAATTGGACGGCGGATCACGAGACCTTCTTCTCCACAGCGCATTGCCCCCAGATTTTTGTGCTTCCCTCCATGGTCATGTCGGGATGCGTCAGGCTGAGCAGACCGATCTGGGTCCTTGTTGCTTCGGCCTGGCGCAAGGCGGCGGCACAGTCATACGCTTCCGGTGTCAGACCTCGTTCTCGACCGTGTAGCGACGGGTGCCCACCCCGGGGATTCCTGCATCGGTCGTGGTCTCCTCGCGGATCGCATGCAAGGATCAGAGCGCCGGTTGGAGAGTGCGCCACCGTTGAATGCTCAATCGTGCCTTGCGAATTGGGCTCCCCAACATCTATGTTACGCTCACCATAGACGTTGGGGCGTCTCCATGGGATCGAGGGGATGAACGATTTTCTAGAGACGGAGCACATTTTTCTGGAGGCGGGTCAAGTCAAACCGGCGGTATCAGACTTGGCGGACGGCACGGGGTGAAAATCGAAGCGGCACTTTTCGACGCGGGAGCCGGACCGCGGCTGGTGGTGGCCGATCTCGCCGCGCCGGGCCCTCACCAGATCCGCGTCAAGCTTGCGGCGGTCGGAATCTGCCATACCGATGTCAAAGCATCCCTCGCCTGTGGTCCGGTGCCGCATCCCGTTGTGCTTGGCCATGAGGGTGCGGGGCATGTAGATGCCGTCGGCGCGGACGTCACAAATCTTCAGCTTGGTGATCCCGTTGTCCTGACCTTTGCGGCTTGCGGCGCTTGCCCCGCTTGTGATGCGGGTGAGCCTGCCTATTGCCATCACTCCGTGGTGCTCAACTTCGGCTGCGAAGGGCCAACAATGATTCACGTGGACGGGGCGCCGGTGCATTCTGGTTTTTTTGGACAATCCTCCTTCGCCACCTATGCCATCGTCGATGCAAAAAGTGCCGTCCGCGTGCGTGTGGATGCGCCGCTTTCGCTCATGGCGCCCCTAGGCTGCGGAGTTCAAACCGGCGCCGGTGCCGTTCTAAATGTCCTCAAGCCCCATCCCGGTGCCACGCTCGCGGTCTTTGGCGCGGGCAGTGTCGGGCTGTCCGCGATCATGGCCGCCAAGCTCACCCCGGCCTGCCGGATCGTGGCGGTGGACAGAAACGAAGCTCGGCTTGGGACGGCACGCGCCCTTGGTGCGACCCATCTACTTGTGGCGGGTGACAATCTGGAAGAGCGCTTACAGGTGCTTCTTGGCGGCGGCGTCGATATCGGACTCGACACGACCGGCGTGCCCGAGGTGATCTATGCGGGCATGAAGGCTCTCAATCCCCGCGGCACATTGGGCTATGTCACCAGCCCGTGGGATGGCCGGGACCTTGCCATGCCGGGGCGGCACATGCTGTGGGGGCGCAAGATCGTGGGCATTGTCCAAGGATCGAGCCGCCCCCAATGCTTCATTCCAGCCTTGGTCGACTTGGTCATGTCGGGCGCGTTCGACCTCCGGCAGATCATCACGGAGTACCCGTTTGAGAAGATCGCCGAGGCCTTCGCGGACATGAAATCGGGCAAGACGATCAAGCCCGTCTTGCGCTTTGATCCCTGATCGGCTGCGCATGCTCAAGACACATCGCCTCGCTGTCATTGGAAACCAGATGGACCTCGCCCCCAACCCGTTCACCCGCGCACTCCAAGTCAAACAAAGGCAGATTCGCCTCTGGGTGAGCGTCACAGGCAACATTGCCGCCGAAGTCGTAGCACGGGCGAGGTTCGACTGGGCGCCAATCGAAATGGTACTCCGCAATGATGCCATGGAACAAAACGAGGAGATGATCCACGGGGGATTTCATCGACTGCGCCATCAGGAACACGGCCTCGACTCCATGGCGGTCGAGTTCCTCGATGAGCAGAACTTGATGGGCGTAACGGCGGCTCAGGCGATCTGGGGAGTGGACCAGAACCGCGCACAGCAAGTCGGTTCCGTCCCAGGTGAAGCGGGCCCTGCTTGGCATGCGCAGCGCCCTCGCTGGAGGGTGGATCCGGCTTGATCTGCCGGTCCGCGAAATCCTTCGCAACTTCGGCTTGATGCCTGGCCGGGAGTCGATGGGGCCGCTGGGTGGACCGGGTCCGGGAACTGGCTGCAGACAACCCGATGCTGTCGGGCGCGGTCGAGCCGATCCTGTGTCTGCGCAGGCAGATGCGCAGCAAGTTGGCCATGATGACGAAGAAGGTCCGGTGCCTCGCCCTGCCGGACGCCACCTGCCGACTACTGATGACGTTGCCTGGCGTGGGCCCGGTCAGGGCGACAGACTTCGTCGCCGCGGTCGACGACCCGGCAAGGTCAACCGAGTCTACACAACTCGACATGGCAACGTGCTATCTCCCGGACTTCAGAGCGTGTCACTGGCCAGCCCGGAAGCCGGTTTCACGTCCGATTTCATGGCCCAGCGCGGCGCTTGTCAGCCGCGTCGGCCCGTACCGCATGATCTGATTGCCCGGGTCCGGATCCCCCTACATATCCCGGTGTCCGCCGAGATGCTCGACGGCGCCACCACGCCACGGAGTTCCTTGCCTTCCTCAAGGAGGTAGAGGCGGCGGTGCCCGAAGGGCTGGACGTGCATTTGGTGATGGCCAGCTACGCGACGCACAAGACGGAGAGGGTCAAGAAATGGCTTGCCCGGTGCGGGCACTGGCATGTCCACTTCACGCCGACCTCGGCGTCGTGGATCAACCAGGTTGAGTGCTGTTTCGCCGAACTGACCCGGAAGAAGCTGCAGAGGGGCGTGCATCGCTCGGTCGCGGAACCCAACGCGGACATCATGTCCTTCATCGACACGCACAACGAGAAGCCGAAATCCTGCAAGTGGGTCACGTCCGCAAACGAGATTCTTGCGTCCGTCAGAAAGTTCTGCCTCAAGGCGAACGAGTTCGGCGAGAACGAAGGGGTTTGATACGAACTTAAGATTAAGGCCAATACTGTTGCTTTAAGGAATTTCTTGTGTTAGGCTGGTGGTAGACCGCAACCTGTGGAGGATCCCGCCATGGCCCGAACGGTGGCCAAGTTCACCGGAGGCATGCGCCTGTCGGACCATCTCAGTGTCAGCGTGATCGCGCGCGTGTATCCGCGTGAGGCGGTGCGCGCCGCGCTGCGGTCCCGTGGCCGCGACAGCCGGCGGCGACGCGACCTTCCGGCGGAGGTGATGGTCTACTACGTGATCGCGATGGCGCTGTTCCGGACGGTTTCGGCGCGCGAGGTCCTGCGCTGCCTCGTCGACGGCCTGCGGTGGATATCGCCGGACCTTCCGGTCCGGGTGTCGGGCAAGTCGTCGATCTCTCGGGCGCGGGCGCGCCTGGGCGCGGCACCGTTTTCGGCGCTTCGCGACAGCTGCGTGGCGCCGCTGGCGCATCCCGGGACGCCCGGCTCATGGTACCGGGGGCTGCGCCTCGTGGCCTTCGACGGCTCGTCGCTGAACCTGCCCGACGAGGCGCGCAACCGCGAGGCGTTCGGCCTTCCGGGATCGTCGCGCGGCAGCTCGGCGTTCCCGCAGGCGCGGCTGACGGCGATGGTGGAGATCGGCACGCACGCGGCCTTCGCCTGGCATGCCGGGCCGCTGGCCGAGAGCGAGGCGGAACAGGCGGAACGGCTGCTCGGGCACCTGTCGTCCGGCATGCTGGTGCTCGCGGACCGTTACTATTGCGGCTTTCCGCTGTGGTCGCGGGCCGCGGCGACGGGCGCGGACCTGCTCTGGCGGTTCAAGGGGAACATGAAGTTTCCGGTCGTCGAGGCGCTGGACGACGGCTCGTGGCGGAGCGTGATCCGCGGCAGCGGCCGCGACCGCCGGCGAAGCCGCGGGGAGCTTCCGGTGCGGATCCTCGCCTACCGGATCGAGGGCGGCGACGAGACCGTCATGCTCGCCACCACCCTTCTCGACCACCGCGCCGCGCCGGCCGCCGAGCTCGCGGCGCTGTTTCACGAGCGGTGGGAGATCGAGACCGCCTATGACGAGGTCAAGACCCACATCCTCGGACCCGGCGCCGCCCTGCGCAGCAAGACGCCCGACCTGGTCTACCAGGAGATCGACGGGCTCATGCTCGCCCACCACGCCGTAAGATGCCTGATCCACGAGGCCGTCGGCAAGGCCGGGGAGGATCCCGACCGAATATCCTTCGTGCACGCCGTGCACGTCATGCGCCGCCGGATCATCAATCCCGGCGACTTTCCCCCCTGAGGACAGGCCGGCCGTGGTGATAGCCGAGATCCTCGAGGAGCGCGTCGTCTCCAGCCGTGGCCAGTCCAAGCCCCGTGGCGTCAGGCAGAAGATGAGCGGATTCCCCCTCCGCAAGCGCGGCCCGGTGTCGCGCCTGGAACACTGCTGGACGCCTGAAGTCGTCCCAAAATGTTCTTAAAGCAACAGTATTGGGATTAAGGAGACGTTTTCGTGCAGCGAATCTAGCTGTTGAACTTGCGGGTGGAAGTCCCGCCGGCGCAATTCTCAGTTTGGCGCCGTAGCATATCCCACTGGTACCGGGGTGACCCTGTATCAGCGAGCTGGGAAGCAAGAAGCCGTCGTAGGCCAAATGCAGGATTGTCTTTGGTCTGGTCAGCCAGGGCGGCGAGCAAGCCGGAGGGCCGCAGCGAAAGCGAACGATTGCTTGAAGCGACGAAACTTCCTTCCCGCATGAAGCTGATTTGTGGGGTGAACGGGGACGCCTGTCGACGGCTGCGTAGAACGGCGTGATTCCGGCGATTCGCCGCGCTTTTTCGGAATCGTGTTCCTTTCCCGTTGTCACGGTTTCATTGTCCGGTTCCGGTCGTCTCGCTGATCACGGCCCGTCTTTTTCCCGTTTGTCG
>JAJEAC010000072.1 GCA_022824315.1 Silicimonas sp. | reverse complement strand
CTGGAGGCCCGCGTTGTAGAGGTCGCAGAAGTGTCCGAGCATGTCCGTCAGGGCCGCTTCCTGCGCCCCGTTCGGGTAGAGCCGGTACTTGTAGCTCCTGATCGACCGCCTGCCCATGTTCGCCATGTGTTCCAATCTATGACAGGCCGGTCGTCATTGCAAGGGGCGCGCATTCACCTGTCGCCTGAACGCGACAGTCCCCTGCGCGAGTTCTATGGTGTTCGCCGCTCCGCTGGACGCCACGAAGACATTTCGCATTTTTTGCGGACAACCTGCCGGAGCACAAGCGTTTCCTGCATGCATGATGCGCTGCACGCCTCACATTTCGCCGTTGATGTTGTCTGCGATTTTGTTGGAAGATGGCCAGCAGTCAGGCTGACCAACCCAGTACTCGCAGCGATTCGGCATCCAGCCAGCTTTGGCGACATGTCGCGTTCGACGGCAAGGGTCAGGCTGCGTTCGGTCGCAACGGGACCCGGAGCGGGCAACGTGAGTTCGGTCCCGGAAGGACAATGCGCACCGAATTTGTGGCCGTCGGCAGTCATGGCACTGTCCTGTCGGCTGGCGGTTCGGGGCGATGTCGAAACGGGAAGGGCGTCGGGATGAAAGTGCTTGTTGCAGGGGGTGCGATGACGCCGTTCAACCGTCGCAAGGACGGCAGCTCCTGGCGTGACTGGTGCCGCGACGCGTTTGTGGGAGCACTTACCGACGCAGCGCTCGAAAGGTCGGCGATCGATGCGCTTGTCGTCGCATCGGAGAGCGATTTCTTCACTCTGCAACTCAATCCGGCGAGCATGATTGCAGACACGCTCGGACTTGTCGGCTGCCGATCCTGCCGAGTTGAGGGAGGGGGTGCGTCGGGGCATCTTGCCGTTCATGCGGGAACGGCAATGGTGCTCTCGGGGCAGGCGTGCCGGGTTGCTGCGGTCGGCGTCGAGGCTTCGGCGACCCATCTTGATGGAAAGACTGTCGGAATTCTCCTCTCGCATTCCTTCGATTCCTGGACTGACGGGTTCACCGGTGTCAGTTCAACTTCCATATACGCACTTTCGGCAATGGCATTCATGGAACGAACCGGGGCAACAGTGAATGATCTGGCAGCAGTCGCGGTCCGCAACAGGCAAAACGCGCGAGCGAACCCGAATGCACACCTGCCACTGGACATCCGCGAAGAGGATGTCGCCGCCTCCCCGGTCGTGTCCTCGCCCTATCGTCGGCTCGACTGTTCCCCTCTGAGCGACGGAGCAGCCTGTGTCATCCTGTCCCGACCGGAGGATCTGCCGAACACTGGCCGTGCACGCGTTCGAATCTCTGGAACCGGCGCCGCCAGCGATCGGGTACGTCTGGGTGACCGGGCCGACCCGGGCCGGTTTCGCGCCAAGGAATCCGCGGCCAGGCGGGCGCTCGCGGCAGCAGGAATCACGGCGGAGGCGATCGGAGTGGCCGAGGTCTACGACAGTTATTCGGGAGCACAGTTGCAGGCACTGGAGGCACTCGGCCTCACGTCCGATGTCGTGGCCGACGAGCGGGCCGGGAGGTTCGCAAGCCGTGGCGAGTTGCCCGTGAACCTGTCCGGCGGGTTGCTTGGTCAGGGAGCACCTGTCGGAGCAACCGGCGTCGCACAGGTGCTGGCGACGGCACAGCAGCTGCTCGGGTCGTTTCCCGGCCTGAACCCTCGATGGGGACCCAAATACGGGTTGGTTGATTCACACGGTGGCATTGCAACGACCTGCGCCGTCAGCGTACTGGAGGTCCAGTGACAACACGGCGCCTGACACTGGAGCACAGCCTCCCGAAAGGCCGTCTCAACCCTTATTTCGAAGCGCTTGCCCAAGGCACGGCGCTGGCGGAGTGCTGTGGTTCCTGCGATCGCGTGCAGTTCCCGCCCGGTGGCATCTGCGGGCAGTGCGGCGCAGCGGACCTTGCATGGACCAGCCTTTCCGGCACCGCTGTCGTGATCCACAGGACCGACACGCCAGACAGGGCTTTCGCTCTCGTTCGATTCGAAGGGGCGAGGAACTCGGCGGTCGTGGCGATCGCCAATCCGGACGTTCGGTCCAACCGGGGCAGGTTGGTGATTTCGCCCACATGCGCGCAAGGGCTGGCCATTGAGTTGAAATGCAAGGGGAGCGGGGATGTTTGAGCACTGGTCGAACGAGCGGCTGTCACGAATCGGTCTGAAACGCGGCACCGGAGGGATCGAGATCCATGTTCCTGACGACAGCAACCTCTACGGGATGACGGTTGGCGCACAGATTGAAGCCGGACGAGGCCATGCCCAGGCAATGGTCTTCGAGCGCGATGACGGAACTCTGGAGCATTGGAACTTTGCCGAGGTGGACGCGGCGGCAACCGTGCTGGCCACGCGGCTTCGGCAATTGGGCGCCGGTCCCGGGGATCCGGTCGGCATACATACGGGAATGCGTCCCGAAACTGCAATTGCTCACATGTCCATATGCAAACTTGGCGCAGTGGCGGTGACGCTGTCACAGCTCTACGGCCCGGACGCCCTGGCACATGCACTGAACGACTGTGGCGCGAGGATCCTCCTGACAACGGAAGCCGGCTGGGCACCGCACCGGAAGTCGGCAGGGACGACACTTCCACAGCTTGAGACGGTGCTGGTTTCCGAAACGTGCGGAACGGAGGAGGACTTGCGCACGGTGATGTCCAGCAGGCCGTCGGCGTCATTCGAGCCAGACTTCGGCAGGGCCGACGATCCCGCCCTGTTGATGTACACGTCGGGGTCTACCGGGATGCCCAAGGGAATAAGGCACGCGCACAGGGTGCTGGCTTCCTACCGCCCGTCAATCAACCTGTTTTACAACCTTTCGCTTTGTGACGCGGACGCGGTGTTCTGGTCGCCCGCAGACTGGGCCTGGGTGGGCGGACTGCTCGACATGTTATTTCCGGCCTGGCTTGCCGGGAGGCCTGTGGCAACCTCAGAGGCACGGTTCAGTGCCGACTGGGCGTTTGGCTTCATGGCGCGGCACGAGGTTACTCATGCTTTCCTTACGCCAACGGCGATCAAGCGGTTGGCGGAGACACCGGATCCGCGCGCCCAACACGATCTCGCCCTGCGCGTGATCTGTACCGGAGGAGAGGCCTTGGCGGCCGACACCCTGGCATGGGCGGAAGACCGTCTGGGCGTGGTCTGCAACGAGTTCTACGGTTTGACCGAGGTCAATCACCTGATCGGCAACTGTGCCGCGCTCTACCCGCGTCGCCCCGGCAGCATGGGCATCGCCTATCCAGGCCACAAGGTATTTCTGGTCGATGCCGAAGGCAGCGAAGTGACTCCCGGCGAACCTGGAGAGATCGTGACGCCGGCAAACGCACCGACCCGCTACCTCGGCTATCTGAACGCACCGGAGAAAGAGGCTGAGTTGCGGCTCGGCCCGAAAATGCGGACACGCGATCTCGCCGTGCAGGATGAAGACGGCTATTTTTGGTACAAGGGTCGATCCGACGACCTGATCAAGTCCTCGGGCTTTCGCATCGGACCGACCGAGATCGAGGACTGCCTGATCGCCCATTCAGCCGTTGCGGAAGCCGCGGCGATTGCCAAGCCGGACACGGAACGTGGCTCGATCGTGAAGGCGTTCGTGCGCCTGTCCAAAGGCTTTGAGGGGAGCGAGGAGCTCTCGCATGGGCTCAAGGCCCATGTCCGTGAGCGGCTCGCCGCCTACAAGGCCCCGCGCGAAATCGAGTATGTGGAGGAGTTTGAGATGACCTCGTCGGGCAAGGTCAACCGCAAGGTATTGCGCCTTCGCGAGCAGGCACTGGCCGCCAAATGATTTGACATAATCAATCTGTATCTACTAATCATCTTGAAAACAGGATGGAACGAATGAAATTTGGAATTCACGCCGGGATTTGGATGAAAGAGTGGACCGACGATCCGGCACCTCTGTTCGAGCGCGCGGCCATGATCGGATATGACGGTGTCGAAGTGTCGCTTCTGGGAATTGGTCTGGACGAGGCGCCGGTGCTGCGCGGGGCAGCGGAGCGGGCCGGCATTTCGCTGACCTGTTCGACAGGTCTCGGTGTCTCCGAGGATCCGACTTCAGGCGATCCAGACGTGCGCGCCGCCGCTTGTGCAGCCTTGCGTCGGGCGATCCAGATCACGGCCGAACTTGGCTCGCCGTCCTTGGCCGGAGTGGTTGCCGCTCCTTGGGGCATGTTTGACCCGCTGCGCAAGCCGAAACGAGCCCGGCGCGCCGCCGAGACACTCGGCCGGATGCAGCCGGTGCTGGAGGAATTGGGCGTTGTCCTCGGGATCGAGGCGATCAACCGGTTCGAAACCGACCTGACATGCACCGCCGAGGAGGCCGTGGCAATTGCCGAGGCAAGCGGTGCGGAAAACGTTGGCGTGTTGCTGGATACCTTCCACATGAACATCGAGGAAAAGAACCCGCCTGCCGCGATCCGCGCCAGCGGACACAAGCTGGTGCACTTCCATGTCTCCGATCGCGACAGGGGTGTGCCGGGAAGTGCCGGGTATGATTTCAATGCCGACGCGGAGGCGCTTCGGGATATCGCCTACCAGGGCTGGATCGTGGCGGAGATGTTCGTCCGTCCGGGCCATCCCAGCAGTCGCGACCTCAACATTTGGCGGGACATCGAGCCGGATGCCGACCGCGCAGCCGCCGAGGCATTGGACTATATGAAGAGAGTCTTCGCCGATGTCGGCTGAATGGTTCTTTCGCGCCCTTCACGAGGCAGCAAGTTCCAGGATGCAGGAATTGAACGCGCTCGACGCTGCCGTTGGCGATGGCGATCACGGATCAACGCTCGTGCGCGGCCTGACAAGGGCGGCCACGGCCGCGGACGGAAGGCGCGCAAAGGCGTTCATGCGAGCCTCGGGCGGCGCCTCGGGAACGCTCTTCGGACTGGTTTTGCATGAAATCGAACGGCACCTGGATGACGGCGACGACTTGGCCAAGGGACTGGAGCGTGCGTGCGCCCGGATCTGCGATCTGGGAGAGGTTCGGCCAGGCGACAAGAGCCTCGTCGATTCGCTCGCCCCGGCAGCCGGGGCGCTCGCGGACGGAAAGTCATTTGCCGAAGCCGTCTCGGCAGCTGAAGCGGGCCGGGACGCGACCCGAGACATGCGCGCCAAATGCGGCCGCGCGCGACACGTCGAGGGCGGTGGCGTGGGGCATCTTGATCCGGGCGCGGTGTCCTTGGTCATGATGCTTGAAACGCTCGCACGGGAGCCCGTGTCATGAAGAAGTTGTTCAACGATCCGGCAACAATGGTTGACGACATGCTCGACGGTTTCGTCAGCGCCTGTCCGCACGTGCGTCGGGGTGAGCTTGATCCGCGCATTGTCGTGCGCCAACGGAATCGGAAAGACCCGGATGCGTCCGTGACACTGCTGATCGGCAACGGCTCCGGTCACGAGCCGATCGCGATGGGATTCGTCGGCCAGGGCGTTCTTGACGCCAACGTGGTCGGAGACGTGTTTGCGGCGCCGTCAGCCGACCTGATCCTTGACGGAATTCGCGAGGTCAATGGGGCGGCTGGAACAATCCTGCTGATTTCCCGGCACTCGGGCGATGTCATCAACGGGCGTGCCGCGACGATGCTGGCCGAGGAGGAGGGCATGCAGGTCGTGCCCCTACTCATGTATGACGACATCTCGGCGGCTCCGCCTGAACGGCGGGCTGAGCGACGCGGCGCTCCGGGGACGATGTTCATCTACAAGATTCTTGGTGCGGCAGCCGAGGCGGGTTGGCCCTTGGAGCGCCTGACGCAACTCGGTGAAGACGTGCGCGAACGCACCGTCACGCTCGCTGCGGCGGTCTCGCCGGGAATTTCTCCCCTGACCGGGCAACCGATGTTCAGCCTGCCGGATGACGAGATCTACCTGGGGATGGGTGTGCACGGTGAGCCTGGCATGGGACGGGTCAAGACCGGTCCTGTTCGGAATCTGGTCGAAGAGATGATCCGACGTCTCCTGGACGACCGGCCGGTCGCGGCGGGCGGGCGGGCAGCCGTCATCGTCAACGGCATGGGCGGGACGACGATGATGGAGTTGCTGACTGTATGGGCGGAAACCGTGGCGGCGTTGGCGTCGCGCAAGGTACGGGCAGTTGCGCCGATGATCGGCAGCTTTGTGACAACGCAGGAAACGGGCGGTTTCTCGATTTCGCTGTTCGAGCCGGACGACGAGATGTTGGAATTCTGGTGCGCACCGTCGGACACGCCCGCATTCCCGAAAATTGAACTGACGGATGAGTGCCCGGCATGACCTCCGCGCCGGCCCTGATCGACCACCAACCGATCTGCGGCATAGCGGTGGACATGGGCAGCGGTCTCGGCGCTGCGCTGCGCGATGCCCGGGGCGATGCCGCGCAGGACGACGATTTGTTCACCTTCAAGCGCATTGTGGCAGATACGATGAGCCGCGCGGCAACGACGCTGCTGGTGGATGCGGAATACGGACCGGACCTGCTGTCCTCCATTCATCCGCCGTGCCTGCCGATACTGGCCTACGAAGCGGACGTCTACCGGATCGCGGAAGAGGACCGGATCACGGTTCTTCCGGATAACTTGAGGATTTCGGACTACGCCCGTCTTGGCGTCAGCGTGTTGAAGTTCTTTCTCTACTACGCTCCAGATGATGAGCCCGGGATCAATCTCAGGAAGCAGGCGCTGGTTCGGCGGATTGGAGAGGAGTGCCGGATCGAGGGAATCCAGTTCCTGTTCGAACCCCTCGTCTATGACCGCTCCGTGCCTGACACCGCTTCTGCGGCGTTTGCACAATTGAAGCCTTCGCTGGTCGAGCGCGCGACCCGCGTTTTTGCGGCTGCCGAGTTCTGTGTCGATGTCCTCAAGGTCGAGTTGCCGGTGAGCTTGGGGCATGTGGAGGGGATTGGGGAACCCACCATGTCGGTGGCCGAGGCGGAACATGCCTTTCGCGCTGCTGCCGAGGCCGCCGGAAGCATCCCGATCCTGTATCTGAGTGCCGGGGTGACGTTCGGTCAGTTCGAGGCCGGCCTGAAGATGGCACGGCGAGCCGGAGTGAAACCGGCCGGTTTCATGTGCGGTCGGGCAGCATGGAGCGATGCGATCGAAGTTTTCGGGACCGAGGGGAAAGATGCCACGACGCGTTGGATGGCGAGCGAAGGCCTGCGGCGACTGGAACGTCTGGCGGAGGCGTTGCGATGATCACGCCGTTGTTCTCTCCAATGGCCGCACGGTTTGCGGACAGGCTGACGCTGCCGTGGACTTCCGGAGTGGTTTCCATCGTCGGCACGAAGCAAGCCCGGAACGGGCAGGGAGCAGCGTGTCTTGAAGCATGTCGCTCCCGGTGCGGAATGACTTGGCGAGGACGGAGAATCCCTGTCAGATGAGCTCGACCGGTCACATTGCAGGTGCGGAGACATGAACAAGCCCGTCACGCCGAAATACATGGTCGTCCACGGCGAGATATTGAAACGGCTGAAGTCGAACCACTACTCTGTCGGCACGAGGCTGCCATCGGAGGAATCGCTGGCTGGAACCTTCAAGGTGAGTCGAGTAACGATCCGCAAGTCCTTGGAAATGCTGGTGGATGCCGGGTACCTCGCCTCCCGGCAGGGCAGTGGGTATCACGTCAACTGCCTGTCACCGCAGCGGGAGACGTGCCTTGCGTCATTTACCGACGCGGTGCTGCGCAAGGGCCGGGTTCCAGGTGCGAAACTGATCGGCATCGACGTGCCGCATCCTGATCCGCCCGAGGACATCTCGGACGTCTTCGACGCTCCGGTCGCGCGCATTCACCGCCTGAGGACCGTAGATGGCGAACCGGAATTGCTGGTCAGCACATGGGTTCCGACGGACCTGGTTGCGGGCCTCGCACCGGACGCTTTCCCCGAGTTCGGGCCCGACCAGTCGATCCTGCGCATCCTCTCCGACCGCTTCAACCTTGCCTGGTCCCGCGCCTGCGAGACCGTTCACCCTTGTGCAGCGCCGAATGACGTCGCAGAGCATCTAGGCATCGCGCCCGGAACGCCGATTCTGTCCGTGGCCTGTACTGCTTATGACGACACGGATTTGCCTGTCTTCCACGATCAGGTGTTCCGCGCGACACCAATAGTGTTCAACCTCTCAAGGTCGGCCAGGAAAACCGATCCGATCTAACCCCGGAGAAACCATGACTCTGACCGTCGGACTCATAAGGGCGTCCTTGCCGAGCTACTTCCCCGAACGACACGGTGTATTCGAGGCCTGCCTCGGGGCCGTCGAGGAACTTGTGGCCGCGGTGGACGGACAGGTGGCCGTCGCGCCGAATGTTCCGATGGACGGCGCAGGTGCGCGCGAGGCCTTGGAGCACTGTCGGGCACAGGGGGCCGGTTTCGTGCTTCTGATCCACGGCGGCTTTACCATGGGCGACGTGGCGCGGGAGGTCGCGATGGGCGACATGCCAATGGGGGTCTGGGCAACGCCCGAGCCAACGCATGAGAATGACATCCAGCTCAACAACTTCGTCTCGCTCAACATGAGCCTGTCAATCGCGCGCGGCGTTCGCGACCTCTCCAGGAACCCGGTCCAGTGGTATTTTGGCGCTCCGGAGGATCCCGCGCTGCGCGATCGTTTGTCTCGCAGCCTTCGGGCGCTGTCTGCCAAGGCGAAGCTGAAGGGGGCACGAATAGGGGTCGTCGGCGGTTTGGCCCCGACCTTCTACAACATGGAGGTGTCCGGCGATGCGTTGGCTCGCAATCTCGGGGTCGAGCCCGTGCACGTGGACATGCACCAGATGGTTGAAGCCATGGCCGCCGCGAACGGCAACGAGGTCGAGACCGAGATCGCGGCGATGGGGGCGTGCGGCGAAATACGGGGCGTGTCCGATGAGCAGATGGCACTGACCGCCCGTGCGGCGTTGGCGCTGCGGAAGATCGCCGGTCAGGACGGCTATGACGGCCTCGCGGTGTCCGACTGGCCCGCCCTCCAGGAAAACCCGGGCATGCATCCTGGCGCTGCCTTTAGCTGGCTTGAGGAGAAGGACAACATGGCCATCGCATCGGAAGGCGATGTGCTCGGGACGGTCACCCAAATGGTGGTGCGGTCGATTACCGGAAGGGTCGGCAGTCTGTTGGACATGACCTCGCCGCAGTTTTCCGACGACCGCATCCTGATGTGGCATGGCGGCGGCGGGCCGCTGTACATGTCCGGGGCCGGTCGGGTCGCGTGGATCAATCACCCGATGATCGGGCGCGGCACGGATGAAGGGCCGAAATTCGGAACGATTGCGGACTTTGAGTTCGCCGACGGGTCTCACTCCGTGCTGCGTGTCGCCCGTAGCGGAACGGCTGCCTTCGCCGTCGAGGGCGAGGTCAGGGCAATGGGCGAGTCGGGCTTTACCGGGTGCCGCGGTTGGGTGACCGGATTTTCTGATCGGGGTCAGGCCTGCAGCGCGGAAGACGTCGTGACGAGCGTCATGGAGCACGGGCTGGAGCACCATTTCGTGCTGGTCCCGGGATCTTGGGCTGACGACTTCCTGGAATTCGCCGCGTGGTCCGGAATGGAACTCTTGCCCGTGATTCCGGCACATGGCGGATTGTCTCCGCGCTCCGCCCGAAAATGTTGACTCGAACCCCGGCCCATGTAGATTTGTCGATACAAATTGAGATATACAGAAATTTGCCCGGGAGACATGTGTGACCCAGGTCCGGCTGAATTCGGTCAGGAAGCAATTCGGCAACTTCGTTGCCATCGAGAACCTTGATCTGGACATTTCTTCAGGCGAACTCGTTGCCTTGCTTGGGCCGTCCGGTTGCGGAAAGACGACCACGCTCAGGATGATCTCTGGGCTGGAGCGCCCCAGCAACGGCGCAATCCTGTTCAACGGCAAGGATGTATCCGAACAAGCCGTGCAGGATCGCAACGTGGGCATGGTGTTCCAGCGATACGCGCTGTTCCCGCACATGACCGTGGAGAAGAATGTCGCCTTCGGTCCCAGCGTCAGAGGCGAGTCAAAGGCAGAAATCGCCAGGAGGCTCGACGAAATTCTGGAGGTTGTGCAGCTGACCCCGTTCCGTACCCGGTTTCCGGCACAGCTTTCGGGCGGACAAATGCAACGTGTAGCTGTCGCGCGAACGCTGATCACCAAGCCATCAATCCTCATGATGGATGAGCCGCTCGCGAATCTCGATACCAAGCTCCGAGTGGAAATGCGGCGTTTCATACGCGACCTGCAACAGCGGCTCGGCATTACGACCATTTTTGTTACCCACGACCAGATCGAGGCCATGGAACTGGCTGATCGCGTGGCGGTCATATTTGACGGGCACCTCGCGCAATACGACACGCCCGAGCGCATATATCGCTACCCGAGATCTCTTGATGTTGCGGATTTCATGGGCGCAACGAACATTTACCCCGGCAAGGTCCTGTCCCGGAACAGGGTCAGTACCGCCTTGGGCGAAATCGACTGCCTGCATCAGGACGACCGGTCTGTCGGCGAGTCCGTGCAAGTTCTGCTCAGAGCCGAGGCGCTGGACATGAGCACGGGTCCATTCACGTCGGAGGGTTCAGGAATGCGGGGTCGCATCAAGGCCCGGGATTTCTTCGGTGCCAGCGTCACATACAGGGTTGCATGCAACGATCAGGAAATTGACGTTACCGAGAATGCCCGCCGAATGCGTGATGTTGGAGACGATGTTCACCTTCAGATCGCGCCGGAGCAGGTATGGCTGCTCAGCGGGTGAGACCAGAGAATAGACAACTTCAAATCCGAGGAGGAAAACAATGAAACCAAATGTCTCGATATTCAGCCTTGTGGCGGCCTGTGCCGCGACAACTGTCTGGGCCGCTGACCCGGACGACGCGGCATTCCGCGACGCCTTTCTGTCCGGCAACGCCGATTGGGCGGCGGTTGAGGCTCGCGCTGCCGAAGAGGGAGGGGTCAACATCTACTATTGGGGCGGCAACGACCTCCTGAACATCTGGATGGACCGGGTCGTCGCGCCAGCCATGGCAGAAATGGGCGTTACGCTGAATCCGGTACGGATCACGGGCACCAAGGATGCCGTTGACCTCGTGCTTGCCGAGAAGCACTCCGGCAAGGGCATTGGCCAGGGCAGCGTCGACATGATCTGGATCAACGGCGAGAACTTTGCCACTCTGAAGCGTCAGGATGCCCTGTTCGGCAGTTTTGCCCAGAGCCTTCCGAACTCGTCGAATCTGGAATGGGACGAGAGCGATCCGAGAGCAATGCTGAACGTGCGCGACTTCGGTGTTCCCAACGACTCGGCCGAGGTTCCCTGGTCTGGCGAGCAGTATGTCTGCGCCGTCAATTCGGCGCGCGTGGCGGCCGAGGACGTGCCGTCGACATTTGCCGAGTTGAAGAGCTACCTGGAGGCCAACCCGGGCAAGTTCACCTATGTCAAGCCGCCACACTACCTGGGCAACACGTTTGTTCAGGAAGCGGTCTATGCGCACAACCCTGATGGCACGGGTGCCACGCCGTTCCAGCAGTCGGTCGACGACATTGCGCCGGAAGAACTGGCACGTCTGATCGCTCCGGGGATCGAGTATCTCCAGAGCATCGAGCCCAATCTGCTTGATGCCGCCGGCGGGTCGCCCCGGTATCCGGAGGACAACAAGGCACTTGATGGGCTGTTCCTGAACGGCGAGATCGACTTCAGCTGCAAGTTCGGCCTGTACGCCGTCGCCAAGGGACTGGAAATCGGCACCTATCCGGAAGCCGCACAGCAGTTCGTGTTTCCGGCAAGCACGATGATCAAGAACAAGAACTACCTGGTCATTCCGGGCAACGCGCCCAACAGTGCGGCCGCGCTTGTGCTGGCGAACTGGATGACATCGGTCGACAGCCAGGTCTCCAAGCTCGAAAGCGTCGGAATGCCATCCGGCATCGACGGGTGGAAACTCAGTGCCGAAGACGCGGAACGGATCGTCAATGCCTCTCCGGGCCTGGTCGGCGTTACGCAGGCTGAACTGGACGCCAACGCCGCACCCGACACCAACGCCACGCTGGTTGACGTGATCGAGGCAACTTGGCTTGAGGTGATCGAGCGCGACTCGACGGCGTCGATCGAGGAGGTCGTGGCCACGGCCTACGCGAATCTCGGGAAATAGTCCCCTGTTCCGGGCCGATTGCCATGTCGGCGGTCGGCCCCGATTCCACCAATGACAAGTCGAAACGGGCCTGCCGAATCCGAGCCAGTTGGCATGACGGCGCGCGAGCGCCGCACCCGAATCCTGCAGATGCTCCAGCTTTTGCCGATTCTGTCGGTGCTGGTGATTCTGTTCGGAGGCGCACTTGTGATGGCGCTGCTGCAGTCGCTCGGCTTCGCGCCCTGGTTCGGGATCAATACCTTTCCGGACTTTTCGCATTTCGGATCGCTCTGGGGGTCGCAGACCTTTTGGGTGTCCCTTTGGCTGACGCTGTACTACGCAACTGTCTCGACCCTGCTGGCGCTGGTTTTCGGCACGATCCTGGCGCTCGCACTGATCAAGGCTTTCCCGGGCAAGTGGCTATACAAGTACCTCTACAAGCTGCCGCTGATGATTCCCTACACGGTCGGCATCGCGTTGGCGGTCATAATGCTCAGCAGCGGCGGAGTTCTTTCGCGGATTGTCGCGTTCGCCGGGCTGATCGATGACCCTGGGCAATTTCCGCAAATCCTGAAGACCCATTACGGCTGGGGCATCATCGCGGTGTATGTCTGGAAGCAGACGCCGTTCATCACGCTCGCCGTCTATGCCGTCTTGCTGGGCATCGGGCGGGAAACCGAGGAGGCGGCCGCCATACTCGGCGCTCGGCGCGGCGCGATCTTCTTCCGGGTGACGCTCCCGCAGATACTGCCCGGGATCGTGTCATCGACGCTGATCTGCTTTGCCTTCAACGTCGGCGCGTTCGAAGCGCCGTTCATCCTGGGCGGCGGCTTCCCGGACACGCTTCCGGTGGTTGCCTGGCGTTACTTCAACGACGCCGACTACACCTTGCAGCTCCAGGGCATGGCGACCGTCGTGTCAATCGGGATCGTTGCGGGGGTTATTCTCTTCGCCTACCTCTGGGTGTACCGACGTTACGAACGACGCATGGGGCGACACTGACATGTCCGGCGGGAATGACACCCTGAGCATGCGCCTGTCGCCGTTCCAGAAGATATATCTCCTGCTTGTTGCCGGCTTCATAGTCGGTCCTTTCCTTCCGGTAATCATCCAGAGTCTCGCGTTTCGGTGGGCCTGGCCCGAGCTCTTGCCCGGAACCTGGTGGCTTGAGCAGCGCGAAAAGTCGATGCTTCCGCTGGCCTGGGATTACGTGCTGTCACCCTACAGCCGAGTTTGGGAGGCAACTGTCAACACCGTTTTCATCGGTTTGGTCGTCACCGCAATCTGTCTGGCCATCTGCCTTCCGGTGGCACGGCTGCTCGCGCGCGAGAGCTTCGCCGGGAAGAGCGCCTTCGAATTCTTCTTGTCGCTGCCCCTGATCGTTCCGGAAGCAGCAATCGGCATCGCACTTCTGATGATCTTTATCCGGATGGGCCTCGCGGGCACCTATGCCGGGATCATCATTGCCCACCTGATTCCGACAATCCCCTACATGGTCCGGATGCTGACGGCAGTCTATCAAGGACTTGGGCGCGACTTCGAGGAGCAGGCCATGATCCTCGGAGCCAGGCCATTGCAGATTCTCTGGCGGGTGACCCTGCCGATGCTTCTGCCCGGCGTCGTCGCGGGTGCGCTGTTCACCTTTCTGGTCTCGACCAATATCTTTCTGCTGACCTTCTTTCTGGGTCAGGGACAGGTCATCACCTTGCCGACACTTCTGTTTTCCAAGATATCCGGCGGCAACCTTGATACGACAGCAGCCGGGATCACGCTGATTGTCACCCTGCCTGGAATCATATTGCTGATCATTTCCGAGCGATTCATCAAGGAGGAAGCGTTCGGAAAGGGCTTCGGCAGCTGAGGAGAGAAAATGCCAACACCTGCATCCGTCATGGACCGGTTTCCGAAACTTGATCACGACTTTGTCCGTGCTCGCCTAGAGCGCCCGGAGCCGAAGCCACGGGTCATCATTGATACCGATACGGCCAATGAAATCGACGATCAGTTCGCCCTTGCCTGGTCGCTGCTGTCGGAAGAGCGGATGACCCTTGAAGGCGTGACGGCAGAGCCCTTTTCCTTTGCTCACCACCGGGAAGGTCTGATCAGATCAACGGAGATACTTGAGCGCGGCGGCCCGGCAAATGCGGAAGAGGAGCGTTTCATGGGAGGTCTCGGCGGCTGGGCCGCGAGGCTGGTAGAGCAGGGCATCTCCGCCAAGGACATCGCCTTCGTCGGCACGGAGGAAGGCGAGCAGCTTTCCTACGAGGAAATCCTGCGAGTGTTTGAACTTTGCGGGGTCGACTCGGCTGGCAGGGCGTTTCGCGGTTCACCGCGTTACCTGGACTCGGCCGATGATCCGATCGACAGTTCGGGCGCACGGTTCATCATTGAGCGAGCCCTGGCAGATGACCGACCGCTCTATGTCTTGGCCATGGGCGCGGTGACCAACATCGCTTCGGCACTGTTGATGGAGCCAAGGATCATCGAGAAGATCGTCGTGGTCTGGACCTCGGCCTTTCCGTCCTACTCGCCATTCTGCAACCGGCCTTCGCTCAACTTGGTGCAGGATCCGCCCGCGTCCCGGCTGTTGTTCGACTGTGGCGTTCCGCTTGTCTATCTGCCCGGCTACCACGTTGGCGCGCAGCTAAAGATCTCGCTGCCCGAGATGGAGCGCTTTGTCAGGGGCAAGGGCAATATCGGCAACTACCTGCATCACCTTTACGCCAACAACCCTTTGCACAGGATGTTCGCGATCACCGGAACCGAGACCAAGACCTGGGTGATTTGGGACATCATCGATGTCGCCTGGCTCTTGGACGCGGGATATGTCTCTACGCATCTGACGACCTCCCCGCAACTTGACGACGATCTCCATTGGCGGCATCCGAATGGCAGGCACCCGATCCTGGAGGCATTCGACGTAAACCGGGACGCCATCTTTGAAGACTTCTACCAAACGCTCGAGCGTGCGCCTTGACGCTGCAAGCATGGGCACTGGCGGGTGATGAAGCTCGGGCGAGGCGCCCCGCACCCCATCAATCACGGGGCAATGCGACTGCCAGGAACCGAGCGACGCCCCGTACGTGAAGCAAGGACGATGATCGCAGAAATCCTGAATCCAGGCACGATGGCAAAGTTCCAGGAGGTTCAATTCGAACGCGAGACGAATACGGCAGGACTTGTCACAATGCGCACGACCGAAGACGACCAGAGCCAGATTGAAGGCGCCATAGCAGACATGTTGGCCTGCCTGCGGTTGCGATTGCCTGCCATCTGGCCTCACAAATTCGGCTCTTGGCGCGTCAACTCGATCTTGGCTGCGCTCCGTGACGCACACGCTTGCCGATTTCCTCGCGGCTCAGGAACTGCGCTCTGACTCGATCGCGGCAGCGAATCGTTCGAACAGGTACATGCTGTCAACCGGCCCTGGACTTGCCTCGGGGTGGTACTGGACCGAAAACACCGCACGGTCTGTCATCCGAATGCCGCAGTTCGATCCGTCAAACAGCGAGACGTGAGTTTCCTTCACGCCCGCTGGCAGCGTCTGGCTGTCTACCGTGAACCCGTGATTCATGGACGTGATTTCGACCTTGCCGGTCTCGAGATCCTTCACGGGATGGTTTGCGCCATGATGCCCGTGATTCATCTTGACCGTCCGTGCGCCGAGGGCGAGGGCGAGCATCTGGTGTCCAAGGCATATGCCGAAGACGGGAATGTTCGAGCGCGCAAGCACGTTCTGGATCATGGGTACGGCATAAGAGCCGGTTGCCGCCGGGTCGCCCGGACCGTTCGAGAGAAACAGCCCCTCGGGATCAAGCGCCAATACGTCGTCTGCCGTGGCGGTTGCCGGCAGGACCGTCACGTCGCATCCAACCGTGGCAAGGCAGCGGAGGATGTTGCGCTTGGCGCCGTAGTCGATGGCGACGACCTTGTGTATCGGGGCGTCCTGCCTGCCGTACCCGTCCGGCCAGGCCCACCGCGTCTCGGACCAGCGATAGCTTTGCGCACAGGTCACCCTCTTGGCGAGGTCGAGACCTTCGAGGCCGTGGAAAGCGCGGGCTGACGCGACAAGTGCCTCGACATCGAATTCGCCGGACGGGTCGTGTGCGAGCGCGACATGCGGTGCGCCCAGTTGCCGGATCGCGCGGGTGAGGCGCCTGGTGTCGATTCCGCCTATGCCAATGCGACCCCTGCGTTCCAGCCAGGCAGACAGGGAACTGGTGGATCGCCAATTCGACGGCACGGTCGGATCCCACTTTACGACGAGACCTTCGGCCACCGGGTCGGCGGCTTCTTCATCCTGGGCGTTGACACCGACGTTGCCGACATGCGGAAAGGTGAAGACCACGATCTGTCCGGCATAGGACGGGTCGGTCATGATCTCTTGGTAGCCTGTCATTGCCGTGTTGAAGCACAGCTCTGCCACGGTAGTCCCGGTCGCGCCGAATCCCTGACCCCAAAAAACCGGTCCGTCGGCCAGGGCCAGGCAGGCGGTTGGGGTCTTGGCGGCTTTCGGCATTGGGTACCGTGGAGGTGAAGTGACGATAAACGGTCGTGGGTTTACGAGGTTGCCTGAGAAGGGTCAAGGGGCAGAAAAAAAATGACAAACTATTTGAAAACAATAGGTTGCGGGTCATGGCGCTTGTTGCAGTGAAGACATGGGTGCGGTAGTCTTGTGACTTGCCACCGAACGTAAGGCACGAGATGGAACTCAGGCAACGGATCGGAGCTGCATTGAAGCAGGCCATGCGCGACCGGGAAGCGGTGCGGCTCTCGACGCTCAGGCTGATCACCGCCGCCATCAAGGATCGCGACATCGCTTGGCGCGCCAAGGGCGGAGATGCCGCGGATTCCGGTGTCGATTCCGATGGCATCCTCGAGATACTCGGCAAGATGGTGAAGCAACGCCAGGAATCCGCGCGGGCCTACGAGGAAGGTGGGCGTGTCGAATTGGCGGAACGAGAACGTGCGGAAATCTCGGTCATCGAGGAATTCCTGCCAAAGCAGCTGGATGGGGCCGAGACGGAGGCCGCCGTGGAGGCGGCGATTGCAGAGACAGGCGCCAGTTCGATCCGGGACATGGGCAAGGTCATGGGATCCTTGAAAGCCAGGTACGCTGGCCGGATGGATTTTGGCGCCGTTGGACCAAAGGTGCGGGAGCGCCTCGGGTAGCAGATCTCGCAAGGCTCTTGACATGTCGCCTCGGGATGCGTCAGTTCACGGCCGGATGAGCCTCTGGAGCTCGGCATACAGGTCCTTGCGCTCGGCAGGGGTCAGAAACGCGCCAAGCTCGACCTCTCGCCCGCCGCCTCGGAGCGTAAGGTAGTCCTCGACGGGTCCGTCGCGTGACAGGTGCACCGTGACCCAGTTTGGGGTGGCGTCCCATGTTCTTGCAGGCCGCTTTGACACTCGATGTTCGAGACGGACCCGATCGGGTGAGAGCGTCAGTTCTTCATGAATTTGCCGGTCAGCGCGGTTTGCCATGAGCGCTCGCCAGACGCCGCCGACGACCAAAAGCATGAATGCCAGCAAGATCCAGACCGTCTGTGATCCCAGTACCGCGAGAAGTGGCAGGGAAAGAAGCGCCGCCGTTGTCCCGATGAACCACGCGAAACCCTGGGCCGTCATCGACTGCTGCGGCCAGAGATCAAGCTTCCTTCCGTGTTCGGTTTCGGTCCAACGATAGGGCATGTCCGCAACCGGGTTCGTCCCGCCGGCCCGTGTGGACGGTTGGAACGGCTTTCCAGGGTTTGGCGCGACAGCGGAACCGTACCTGCAGCAAGCGTGCAACTGGCCCGCTGTCACATATGTCAACAGCCGTACGCTAGTGCGCGTGGCCTCGGTCCCAGTCCTCGCGCCGCGGCAACGTCTCGAAAGTGTGTGCCGGCGGTGGGGTCGGGAGCGTCCACTCCAGGGTGTCCGCGTGCTCGTTCCAGTAGCTCTTTTCCGAAATGGGCCGCCCGGCGAAGATCGTGTAGACGATGATTCCGATAAACAGCAGGAAAGAGGCGAACGCGAGGAAGGCACCCCAGCTGGAGACCTCGTTCCAGTAGGCGAACGCTTCGGGATAGTCGATGTATCTGCGCGGCATGCCTTGGCGGCCGAGGAAGTGCTGCGGGAAGAAGGTGACGTTTGCGCCGATGAACATCATCCAGAACTGGATCTGGCCGAGCCATTCGGGATACTGGCGGCCGGACATCTTGCCGATCCAGTAATACATGCCCGCGAAAATCGCGAAGACGGCGCCGAGCGACATCACGTAGTGGAAGTGCGCCACGACGTAATAGGTGTCGTGATAGGCCCGGTCGATGCCAGCCTGCGCAAGCACGATGCCGGTAACCCCCCCGACGGTGAAGAGGAACAGGAAGCCGAAGGCATAGAGCATCGGTGTCTTGAACTCGATGGAGCCGCCCCACATCGTGGCAATCCACGAGAAGATCTTCACGCCTGTGGGCACCGCGATCACCATCGTTGCCAGCATGAAATACGTCTGCTGGGTCAGGCTCATGCCCACGGTGTACATGTGGTGCGCCCATACGACGAAGCCGAGCGCGCCGATCGCGATAAGTGCCCATACCATCGGCAGGTAGCCGAAGACGGGCTTGCGGCTGAACGTGGAGATGACGTGGCTGATTATGCCAAAGCCCGGAAGGACGATGATATAGACTTCAGGGTGCCCGAAGAACCAGAGAATGTGCTGGTAGAGAATGGGGTCGCCCCCGCCTTCAGCCTGGAAGAACGTCGTGCCGAAGTTCCTGTCGGTCAGCAGCATGGTGATCGCGCCGGCCAGCACGGGCAGCGACAGCAGGATCAGCCAAGCCGTCACGAAAATCGACCATGCAAAGAGCGGCACCTTGAAGAGCGTCATTCCGGGAGCCCGCATGTTCAGGAACGTCGTGATCATGTTGATCGAACCGAGGACCGATGACGCACCGGAAAGGTGCACCGCAAAGATCGCCAGATCCATCGAGAAGCCCTGCTCGGACGTCGAGAGAGGCGGATAGAGGACCCACCCGACGCCGGAACCCATCTGGCCGTTTCCGCCGGGAGAGAGCACGCTGGCAATCGCGAGTGAAGATCCGGCAACATACAGCCAGTAGCTGAGATTGTTCATGCGCGGGAATGCCATGTCCGGCGCACCGATATGCAAAGGCATGAAGAAGTTGCCGAAGCCGCCAAACATGGCCGGGATGACGACGAAGAACATCATCAGGATGCCGTGCGCGGTCACGAGGACGTTCCAGAGGTGACCGTTTGGCGCACAGGTGCCGTCCGCGATCAGCCTTGCTCCCTCGGCACACATGAACTGCACGCCGGGATCCTTCAGTTCCATTCGCATGTAGACCGTGAAGGC
>JAJEAC010000073.1 GCA_022824315.1 Silicimonas sp. | reverse complement strand
TCTGGAGGATGGACCCCTCGCTGTTCGTGGGGTGGCTTGTCCGGCGCTTTCCGGGCCGATGGCCTCAGGACGACATCGGGGCGATTCTCTGGGCGCTCGGCGGCGTGGCCGACGACTGGCAGAGCGCCGACACGCTCGCCGCGTCGTGCACGGATCCCGAGAACACGGTTCCGCGCCGGTTCCGCGGGCATCCCGCGATGCTGTTCGCGTCGCGCGTTCTCGTGCCGCTGGCCTGGTTCGGATTGATGGAATGGCGGGAGATGCAGGACATGCACGATCGCCGACGCTGGCGAAAGACCGCCTTGTTCGACCGTCTGCTGTCATTCGACGTTCGGTTTGCGGACCACCGGTCGGTCGGGCACTGACTGTCGCGGGAAGCGCGTGCAGCAGGTGCCGAATGTGACCGCCTGGAACGAAAGATGCGCCTCGAGCCATCCCGGTGAGGCCGGCATCTTGCCGGGGTGATCCGGGGGCACTGCGGCCACTTCGGGCTGACGGGCAATGGCAATGGCAAGCGGCTGTCGCACTTCCGGCTGGAGGTGGTCCGCGCCTGGCGTCGCTGGCTTGGCCAGCGGCACCGCGGATCGGGCCTCAGTCGGGCATGGTTCAATGCCATTCAAGCCCTGTTCCCTTTGCCTCAGGCCAAGGTCGTGCACTCGATCTACGCCAAGTGAGCGAACCTGTCATGTGAGGAACCGGATGCGGGAATGTCCGCACGTCCAGCCGTGCAAAATTGACATTTCCATGTCAGCCTAGGGACTTTGTGGCCGCGTCGAGCCACGCTTTGGCCGAAGCGGAAAGCAGGCCGGAGAGCTTCTCGTTCACTTCGGAATGGTATGCGTCAATCCAGGTTCGCTCCCATGGCCCCAGAAGCCTGGTCTCAATCAGGCGACGGTCGAACGGCACGTAGGTCAGCGTCTCGAAGCAAAGCCGGTCCCGTTCGTTCAGGGTCTTGCCGTCCTCGCGTACCACAAGCAGGTTTTCGATGCGTATGCCGAACTCGCCCGGCCGGTAGTAGCCAGGCTCGTTCGAAAGGATCATCCCGGGCTTGAGGCTTGTCATCCCTGCCGGCGAAATCCGCTGAGGTCCTTCATGCACGTTCAGGCAGGCTCCGACGCCATGCCCGGTGCCATGGTCGTAGTCGAGGCCCTTGCGCCAAAGCGGGGCGCGGGCAAGGGCGTCGATGTCCCGCCCCGCACGTCCGCTCGGGAAACGGGCAAGGGAGATTGCGATCAGTCCCTGGAGCACGCGTGTATAGCGGTCGCGGTGGACGTCCGATGGCTCTCCGACGGCAAGCGTGCGGGTGACGTCGGTGGTCCCGTCAATGTACTGGCCGCCGGAATCGACCAGATACAGTTCTCCTGGCCTGATCTTGCGATCCGTCTGCTCGGAAACGCGGTAGTGAACGATCGCCGCATTGGGCCCGGAACCCGAGATCGTGTCGAAGGAAATGTCCAGCAGATCGCCCGCCTGCGTCCGGAATTCCTCAAGCGCCCTGGCTGCGGATATTTCCGTCAGTCCACCTGCGGAGGCTTCCTTGTCAAACCATGCAAGGAACTCGACCATGGCCGCGCCGTCCCTGAGATGCGCGTTTCGCATGCCCTTGATCTCGGCATCGTTCTTGCACGCCTTTGGCATGATGCACGGGTCGTCGCCGGATACGGCCCGGTCCTGGAGAATCTCGGAAACCCTCCACGGTGCGGATTGTCCATCGACCCGGACCGGTCCTTCCAGGCGCCCGACGGCGCGTCCAAACCCGTCCTCGCCCTCGAGGTCGATGTTCGGGTCCGGACCCAGATGCTCGAACTTCTCCGGAGAGGAGAAGAGGCCCACGCGACCTGTGTCGTGAAGTATCGCAAATGCCTGAACGACAGGGCTGCACGGAATGCCGTCGCCTCGTATGTTGAGAAGCCAGCAGATGCTTTCAGGCAACGTGAGAATTGCGGCCCGCTGTCCGGCGTCCTTCAATTCTCGCGCCAGACGCTCGCGCTTCGACGACGACTTTTCGCCCGAAAGCTCGAGCGGATGTACCCGTACCGTCTGGACCGGCGGCGCCGGCCTGTCGGTCCAGATCCGGTCAACGAGATTGTGCGTGGGATGCAGGACGGCATGGTCGCCGACCGCCTTCGTGAGTTTCGTGATGCCGTCCACCGTATGGAGCCAGGGATCGAAGCCCACCTTGGCCCGCCGGGCGACATTCTCCGTCAGCCATGCGCCCGGCGTGATCTCGGCAGGGTCCAGGGGGGCGAAATCCTCGGCGACCTGGTCGCGCACTTGCAGCCGGTAGCGCCCGTCGACGAATATGGCTGCGGTGTCCAGGCAGATGACCGCCAGTCCGGCCGATCCCGTGAAACCCGTCAGCCAGGCAAGTCGCTCGTCGGCAGGCGCGACGAATTCACCCTGGAACCGGTCCGCGCGAGGCACGAGGAATGCGTCGACGCCCGCTTCCGCCATGACGTCCCGCAGCGCGGCGAGGCGCGGCGGCCCCTGTTCGGGGCTGGCAGTGGCGTCGAAGGACTGAAACATGCTCGCCAAAGAGCAGGAACCGTTCGCGGGCGCAAGCCGGAACGGCAGCCGGATCCTCAAGTGGCAACGTGACCATGCAGGCGCCCCGAGACGCCGCGCGTCATGTATGCATGGCGGGACGTTGACCGGTTGGGGGCATCCGGCGCAGGACCCTGGCCAGGCGCCTGGACGGGCTACCTGGCTGCGCGCCTTGGGCCGGCTCCTCGCCTGGCCATGCGCTTTCGCTGAACCGGATCGGCTTCAAAGAGCGCCGCCAGCTGCTCGGTGATGGCCCCGGCAAGCTGGTCCACGTCCGTGATCGTGACCGCGCGTTCGTAGTATCGGGTCACGTCGTGGCCGATGCCGATGGCGAGAAGCTCGACCTGGTTCCTCCGTTCGATCATCGTGATCACGTTCCGGAGATGCCTTTCCAGGTAGTTTGCAGGGTTCACCGAGAGGGTGGAGTCGTCAACCGGCGCGCCATCCGAGATGACCATGAGGATGCGCCGCGCCTCCTGCCTGGCAAGAAGCCGTCGATAGGCCCATTCCAGGGCTTCGCCGTCGATGTTCTCCTTGAGCAGGCCCTCCTTCATCATCAAGCCGAGATTCTCCCGGGCGTGCCGCCACGGTGCGTCGGCGGCCTTGTAGATGATGTGGCGGATGTCATTCAGCCGTCCGGGAAGTTCCGGACGCCCCTGTTGCAGCCAGTGCTCCCTTGCCTGACCGCCTTTCCATGCGCGAGTCGTGAAGCCCAGAATCTCGACCTTGACAGCGCAGCGTTCCAAGGTTCTGGCCAGCACGTCCGCGCAGATCGCGGCGATGGAGATGGGGCGTCCGCGCATTGATCCGGAGTTGTCGAGCAGGAGCGACACGACCGTGTCACGGAACTCCATGTCCTTTTCCTGCTTGTAGGCCAAGGGCAGGGTCGGGTTGACAACCACGCGGGCCAGGCGTCCGGCATCGAGGATGCCCTCCTCCAGGTCAAAGGTCCATGTGCGCGTCTGTTGTGCCTGAAGACGGCGCTGCAGCCGGTTTGCAAGCCGGGAAACCGCTCCCTTCAAGGGCTCAAGCTGGTTGTCGAGATGAGCGCGCAGGCGCTCCAGCTCTTCCCGCTCGGCGAGTTCGTCGGCAGCGACCTCTTCGTCAAATTCGGAATTGTGGACGGTGTAGGTGGGATCGGCGTCGCTGATCGGCTGCGGCGCAGGCGGCTCGATTTCGGCATCGCCTTGAGGAAGTTCGGTGTCCTCCCCCTGGTCCAGGTCCGCCGTCTCGTCGAGGGAGACTTGCGCCTCGGCCTGATCGTCCAGCTGCTCCTGGCTCTCGTCCGGTGCGGCATCCGAGCCTTCCTGTTCCTGCCGGCTCTGGTCCTCGCTGTTCGCTTCCTCGTCCTCGGGCGAGTCTTCCGCGGCCTCGTTGTCCTCGTCCGGATCCTCGCTGTCAGGGTCGTTGCCCAACTGGTCGCCATAGCCGAGATCCCGGATGACCTGACGGGCGAAACGCGCAAAGGCCGCCTGGTCGGTCAGCGTGTCTTCAAGGTCTTCGAGAGTCGTGCCCGCCTTCGCCTCCAACTGGTCACGCCACAGATCCAGGACGTTCGCCGCTGCCGGGGGCAGGGGGCGGCCGCTGGCAAGCTGGCGAACCAGATATCCGGCGGCAGCGGCCAGCGGCGCATCCGACATGTCTTTCAGTTCGTCGTACCCCTTGCGCGTCGCGTCGTTGTTTATGCGCGCGTCAATGTTGCCGGCCGTCCCCGGCATGTCGCGCGCTCCGACCGCCTCGCAGCGAGCCCATTCCATGGCCTCGTAGATGTCCCGCGCCATCTGGCCTTGCGGCGAGTAGCGGTCGAAACATGTCTCGTCATGGTACTTCCGCCGCATGGCGAAGCTGTCGGCGGTCCCCCGCGCGAGCAGGACTTCATCCCGTGTCATCCGGCGCGTGACCTGTGGCAGGCGTAGGCCGTCGGCCGACATGCCCGGAGGGTCGACCGAAAAGCTGACGTCCATCTCCGGATCGTCGGCCAAGGTCCTGGTCGCTTCCGCGAGGGCCTTCTTGAACGGGTCGGCCGGACTGTCAGACGTGCGAGTCATTCAAGCGTCACTTGCCAAATTGCGCCTCAGGCCATCTCCTTGGTCCTGAAGCGAGGAACTTCGGGTGCGGCAGATCCGCCGGCATCCCGGGATGTCGAGAGGCAGGCCTCGACCTCGGCGCCCGCAACGGGGCGTGATCGATGGGTTGGCCGCTTGCCGGTCGGGTCACGGGACTGCCGCGCTGGCCGTGCTCTCCGGCAGTTCCTCGTCAAAGCAGCGCTGGTAGAATTCCGCGACGGTCTGGCGCTCCAGCTCGTCGCACTTGTTGAGGAAGGTCAGGCGGAATCCGTAGCCGACACTGCGGAAAATCTCGGCGTTGAGCGCCCAGTTGATCACGGTCCGCGGGCTCATGACGGTCGACAGGTCGCCGTTCATGAATGCCGTTCTCGTCAGGTCGGCGACGGTGACCATCTGGGCAATGGTCTTGCGGCCCTTCGCGTTGTTGTAATGCGGAGCCTTCGAGAGCACGATCGCGGTCTCGGCGTCGTGGCTCAGGTAGTTCAGCGTCACGACCAGCGACCACCGGTCCATCTGGGCTTGGTTGATCTGCTGGACGCCGTGATAGAGCCCGGTCGTGTCGCCGAGCCCCACCGTGTTCGCGGTCGCGAACAGCCGAAAGGACGGATGTGGCGTGATCACGTCGTTCTGGTCGAGAAGCGTGAGCTTTCCGTCTGATTCGAGGACGCGCTGGATGACGAACATGACGTCCGCACGGCCGGCGTCGTATTCGTCGAAGACGATGGCGGTCGGGTTGCGCAGCGCCCAAGGCAGGATCCCTTCCTGAAACTGGGTGACCTGCACGCCGTCCCTGATCTTGATCGCGTCCTTTCCGATGAGGTCGATCCGGCTGATATGGCTGTCGAGATTGACGCGGACGCAGGACCAGTTGAGCCTGGTTGCCACCTGCTCGATATGGGTGGACTTTCCGGTGCCGTGGTAGCCTTGAATGATGACGCGCCGATTGTACTGGAAGCCGGCCAGAATCGCGAGGGTCGTGTCAGGATCGAACTTGTAGGTCGGATCCAGTACGGGAACGCGGTCGCTTGGCTCGACAAATCCCCTTACTTTCATGTCCGAGTCGATGCCGAAGACTTCGCGCACGTCGATTTCCTCGGTCGGCTTGGCATCCGCGTCCAACAGACGATGGCCCATGACACTTCTCTTCCGCTTGCGGGGTGAGACTATTCCGACACTTGACGTGCCTCATTCCGGTGACGGGTGCAAGGGAAACCCTGACGCCGCGCAACGCGGTCCGGACGCGATGTGGCGGGTGGCGGCTTCCCGGTTCGCGTTCGCGTGGGTCGGATCCTGGCCGGTTGCCTATCGGGTGCCTATCGGTTGCCTACTTGCCTTGGAAATTCCTGCTGTCCTTGATCTGGTCCCAGGCCCAGACGACTTCCGAGAGCTGCTCTTCGTGACCGCGGTCGCCGCCGTTCATGTCCGGATGAAGGATCTTTATCAATGCCTTGTATGACTTACGGATTTCGGCCTTGGTCCAATGATCCTTCGCGTCGAGGATGTCCAGCGCGCGCCGTTCGGTCGGAAGGAGCCGTCGTGATCCCGTGATCGATTTCCCCGGGTTCTGCGTCGCGTTTTCGCCCAGGATCTGATGCGGATCGTCAACCCCGAGCCGCGACCATGCGCGGGCTTCCTCGCCATCCTTGCCGAACGGCTTGGTTTCGCGCTCCCAGACCCGATCCCTGTCAATCTGCTTCGCCATTTCTTCCTCGGTATGCCCGTGAAAGAAATTCCACTTCAGGTTGTACTCGCGCACATGCTCCTTGCAGAACCAGTAGAACTCATCGAGATCGTCCGGAGATTTCGGCGCCCGGTACTGCCCGGTGTTCGTGCATCCCGTGTGCTGGCATTGCCGTGTCGACGTCTCGAACGCGCCCGACATGCCGCGCCGCGTCCGCGATCGCTTCTTCTTGTCCGTAGACACGCTGAGATCAAAACCAAACGGATCCTTGGCCATGCGCCGTCTGCCTTTCCGACTCGGATCGGAGAGTCTAACTTCATGATCGGCAGTTTGAAGGGGCAAATGTCAAAAATGCGTGTTGAGGACGAAATTCATCGAAAGCTCGCAGCCGCTTTCGCGCCGCGCAAGCTAGAGGTCGTGGATGAAAGCGAAAGTCATCGCGGCCATGCCGGCTACCAGGAGGGCGGCCAGAGCCATTTCAGGGTTTGGATCGCGTCGGAAGCGTTCAAGGGGCAAAGCCGGATTGCGCGGCACCGCGCCGTGCACGAGGCCTTGGGACCTGACCTGATCGGCCGTATCCACGCGCTCGCGCTCAAGGTCGAGGACTAGGCGGGGGGACTGGCCGGTGCGGCCCCTGCGGACCGGCTCTCGCCGACGTGCTACAGTCCGAGTTTTTCCGTGACCAGTTCGTTCACCGCCTTCGGATTCGCCCTGCCACCCGTCGCCTTCATGACTTGGCCCACGAACCAGCCTGCAAGCTTGGGGTTGTCCCTGGCCTTCATTGCCTGGTCCGGATTGTCGTCAATCACCCTGTTCACGGCCTCCTCGATTGCCCCTGTATCGGTGACTTGCTTCATGCCGCGGGACTCCACGAGTTCGGCCGGCTCCCCGCCCTCTGACCATACGATGTCAAAGAGCTCCTTGGCGATCTTGCCCGAGATGTCTCCCTTTCCGATCAGGTCGAGGATGGATCCGAGCTGCGCTGCCGAGACCGGGCTCACGGATATGTCGAGGTCGTGCTTCCTGAGGCGGCCGAAGAGTTCGTTGATCACCCAGTTTGCCGCCGACTTGCCGTCGCGGCCCTTGGCCACTTCCTCAAAGTAGGTGGCGGAATCCACGTCCGCCGTCAGGACGCCGGCATCGTATTCGGTCATTCCGTATTCGGCGACGAAACGAGTCTTCTTTGCGTCGGGCAGCTCGGGCAGCGAGGCCTTGATGGCATCGACCCATGACTGTTCGATCTCGAGAGGCAGGAGATCGGGGCAGGGGAAGTAGCGGTAGTCATGGGCCTCTTCCTTCGATCGCATGGACCTGGTTTCGCCCTTGTCGGGATCGTAGAGCCGCGTTTCCTGTTCGACGCTGCCGCCATCCTCCAGGATCCGTATCTGGCGGCGAGCCTCGAACTCGATTGCCTGCTGGATGAAACGCATCGAGTTCATGTTCTTGACTTCGCATCGTGTGCCGAGGACCTCGTGATCCCCGGATTCCAGGTAGGCTTCGTGTTCGCCGGGGCGGCACACGCTGATGTTGACATCGGCGCGGAGATTGCCGTTCTGCATGTTGCCGTCGCATGTGCCGAGGTAGCGCAGGATCTGGCGCAGCTTTCCGACGTAGGCGGCCGCCTCCTCGGGGCCGCGCACATCCGGTCTCGATACGATTTCCATCAATGCAACGCCGGTCCGGTTGAGATCCACGAAGGAAGACTCCGGATCCATGTCGTGAATGGATTTCCCGGCATCCTGTTCAAGGTGAATGCGCTCGATGCGCACCTTTCGTGCAATCCCCGGTGCAAGATCGACCAGGACTTCTCCCTCCCCGACGATCGGATGGTAGAGCTGGCTGATCTGGTACCCCTGGGGCAGGTCGGGATAGAAGTAGTTCTTGCGATCGAAGGCGCTCACAAGATTGATCTTGGCGTTTAGGCCAAGCCCGGTACGCACCGCCTGGGCCACGCAGAACTCGTTGATGACCGGCAGCATGCCCGGCATCGCCGCGTCGACGAAGGAAACGTTCGAATTCGGTTCGGCGCCGAATTCGGTCGAGGCGTCGGAAAAGAGCTTCGAGATCGATGCAACCTGTGCATGGACCTCAAGGCCAATCACGATTTCCCAGGGTCCGGTGTCGCCGGTTATGACCTTGGGGTCCGGAGAGTCGTAGGTCAGGTCAAGCATCAGGCATGCGTCCTCGGATTGGATTCGAATGCGTTCTAGAAAACGTCGCTCAAGCCTTCAAGCCGGAATGGGACGCAACGTTGACCTGGCGGATTCCCCAAGATTCGCCATGCGGGCAACGCGGTCCGCTCGGTGCAAGGTACGATTGAACAGCATCTCCATCTCCCGGTTCGGCGGGATGCGGCCGCCGCGATGACCTGTTCATCGTGCGTCCTTTCGGGTCTATCTCCGCGCATCCGAGCGTGTTGACCCGCACGTTGGCGCGGCGCCTGTTCAGGATAGGCCTATCGGACCCAGCTGGGAATCCGGGTGCTTTGCACCAGCGACACGGTCGGAGCATGCCGTCCGCCAAGCGCCAGCGTCGCCTTCTTCATGACTTCGATTGCCTCTTCCGACTTTGACGGCAGGGCGGCGGGAGAGATCGGTTCACCGATTCTCAGGCGATAGGGCTGACGGTCCTTGTTGAGGGTCTCGTAGAACAAGGTGATGTCCCGAAGCGTCGGGTGAACGAGGTCGAAGAGGTAGAAGAGCGCGGAGTTCCGCGCTCGGATATGCAGCGGTATCACGGGCAGGTCGAACTTGCGCGCGATCATGGCCGCTGAAGCCATCCAGTCACGTTCATGGAGTTTCAGCCCGCGTCGCTTTGCGAGCCGCCCCGACGGGAAGATCACGCCGATGCGTCCGGCATCGATCGCGGTGCGGGTGTATTCCAGGGTTTCTCGGGTCTTGGCGCGCGTTCGCTTGTCGAGGCGCCACTCGACCGGAGCGATGATGCTCTGAAACTGCGGAAGCAGGCGCAGGATGTCCGAGTTCGTATAGATGAACAGGTCGGGCCGGAGCGGGGAGATCGAGTGATACAACATGATCCCGTCCGCGATTCCGGTCGGATGGTTGGCAACGATCAGCGCCGGGCCGCGTCGTGGCAGGTTGTCGAGCCCCGAAACCTCAAGGTCACGGGCAAGAAGGCCCGCCAGATGATGCATGATCCGCTCCGCAGGCCAGGGGTCGTAGAGTTCGCCGAGCGTGACAGTCCTGCGGTAGCCCAGGAGCGACATGAGAACGCGCCGGGACAGCGCGGAAAAGTGGGTGTCCCGGAAGAGCCACGGAGCACGCTCCGCTATGAGGGGATCAAGACGCTCTTTCATCAGCGGAACTCAACCAGAATTCAGCAACGGATTCATCACGCGATCTACCACAGGCATTGCATTGCTCCCAATCGAAGGGCATCGGGACTGGCGAACCCTTGTCCGATTACACGATTCTTCCCGTGCACTCCACAATCACCGGGATATGACCAGGACATGAATGGGCACGATCAGGACATGGGCCGGCAGGTCGGCGGGCGGCTCAGACGTCGAGAATCCTGGACACGATCTCCCCAAGGTCCCGGCTGGGCGTCTTGAGAAGGCGCTTCAGGGCCCGGAGCATCATGTCTTGGCGCTCCTCGTCGAAGAGATGCCTGGTTTCGAACGCCGTAGCCGTCCGTGCGGCAATCTGGGGATTCACCGGGTCAAGCCTTGCGAGCCAGTCGGCGACCAGTTCATATCCTGCGCCCGACGGGTGATGGAACGCAGACAGTGTTGCGGCAAAGGCGCCGATCACGGCCCGAAAGCGATTGGGTGTCTTCCAGTAGAACAGCGAATGCGCGGAAAGCTGCCTGACTGCAGCGAGAGCCGCGTCCGGCCCGGCTTCAAGAATCTGGATGGAGAACCACTTGTCCAGAACATTTGGGTCGTCCTTCCAGCGCTCGAAGAAGGCGGCAAGTTCCTTGTCCGCGTCGCCGGCACGAACCAACGTTCTCAGCGCTCCGAGCGATTCCGTCATGTTGTTCGCCTCGGCAAAGACCTCACGTGCGGGATCAGGGCCCTCCACCCGAACCAGCGCCGCCAGCGACGCGAGGCGCAATGCCCGCTGGCCTGCGTCCGCCGCATCGGGGCGATAGGGACCGGGCACGTCCATCTCCCGGAACAGCCGGGAAAACGTGGCGTGCAGATGTTCGGCAATCGCAGTTCGCATCGCCTGGCGGCAGTCATGGATGCGCATCGGGTCCGGAATCTGGCCTTCGTCTCGAACGGCGCGGAGGATGTCCTCCTCCGACGGCAAGTCGAGCACAGCCGCACGGAAGGCCGGGTCAAGCGTGTCGTTCGACAGCAGTTGTCCGAGTGCGCCGATGTAGGCCGGGCCCGGCTCCGAGCCACCTGCCACCATCTTCGCGAGCTCCTCCTTGGCCAGCAGCCGCCCCGCCTCCCAGCGGTTGAACAGGTCAGGGTCGTGCGCAAGCATTGTCAGGCGCTCGGCTTCGGACATCTGTCGCTCCAGGATCACCGGCGCCGAAAAGTCGCGGTTTATCGAGAGGACAGGCGTGTCGTCCGTACCGTCAGGCGGACCGTCCAGGTGGGCGTCGGTTTCCGTCCAGCCCTGTCCGGACGCGAAGATCCAGCTCCCCGTCTCCGTCGTGAGTTCCAGTATTTCGGTGTCCGCGATCTGGGTGCCGTCCGAATCCAGAACACCGACTGCAAGAGGGATCCGGAAGGGACGTTTCTTCGGCTGGCCGGGGGTGGGCGGCGTGCGCTGGCGGAGCGTCAGCTTGAGGCGGTCGCCGTTCCAATGCCGGGCGACGGCTATGCGGGGCGTGCCGGACTGGCCCCACCACCGCTCGAAGCCTTCGAGTGCATTGCCAACGACTTCCATGAAGCAGGCAAAGAAGTCATCGACCGTTGCGGCCTGGCCGTCATGGCGCTCGAAATACGCCAGAAGTGCCTTTTCATAGGTTGCGTCGCCCACCAGCGTCTTCAGCATGCGAATGACCTCGGCACCCTTTTCGTAGACGGTTGCGGTGTAGAAATTGTTGATCTCGATATAGCTTTCAGGCCGAACGGGATGCGCGAGCGGGCCGTTGTCCTCCCTGAACTGCCGCGAGCGCAATGCCATGACATCGTCAATGCGCTTGACGGCCCGCCCCCTCATGTCCGCGGTGAACTGCTGGTCCCGAAACACCGTCAGCCCTTCCTTGAGGCAAAGCTGGAACCAGTCGCGGCACGTGATTCGGTTGCCGGTCCAGTTATGGAAATACTCGTGTGCAACGATGCCTTCGATCGCTTCATAGTCGCGGTCGGTCGCGGTCTCGGGTGAGGCAAGAACGAATTTCGAATTGAATATGTTGAGGCCCTTGTTCTCCATCGCGCCGGCATTGAAGTTGTCGACCGCGACCAGGTTGAAGACGTCGAGGTCGTAAACGCGGCCGTAAGTGCGTTCGTCCCATTTCATCGCACGCTTGAGACTGTCCAATGCATAGGCGCAGCGGTGCGCGTCGCCCGGTCGGACCCAGATGTTGAGGTCGATGCCGCGGCCATCAGGTGTCCTGTGCCGGCCGCGATGCGCGACAAGCTCTCCTGCAACCAATGCAAAGAGATATGACGGCTTGGGCCACGGGTCGCACCACTCCGCCCAACCGTGGCCCTCCGCGACCAGGTTGCCGTTCGAGAGCAGAACGGGAAGGTCACTCTCCACGCGAACGTCGAATGGTGCCATGACGTCGGGACGGTCCGGGTAGTAGGTGATCTTCCGGAACCCTTCAGCCTCACATTGCGTGCAGAAGAGCCCGTCCGAGTGATACAGTCCTTCAAGCTCGGTATTGGCTCCCGGGTTTATCTCGACCTCGCATTCCCACGTAAAGGGTCGTTCCGGCACGACAGCGGTCAGGCCGCGTTCATCGAGGCGCGGGTGGACCGGCCGACCGTCGATCGCTGCACGGACGAGACGCAGGCCCTCGCCGTCGAGGCGAAAGGTTCGGTCGCGCGACTCGGGGTTTGGTGCAAACGCGATGCGCGATGTGACCCGGGTTGCTTTCGGGTCAAGCAGGAATGTCAGATGAACCGAATCCACCAGCCAGGACGGTGGCCGGTAATCGGCGAGGCGCACGAGTTGCGGGCTGTTGTCGTTCATTGGCGCCTTCCTGGCCGAATTGCTGCGTGTGGGTTCATGTACTGCGTGGCGGAGCGGCGATCAACGCGGGGCGGGACGCTCCGCCGTCGATCGCGCCTGAAAGGAATCGCAATCGCATCACTCCGCGTGTGAGTCTCGTTCATCAGGCAACCCGAAGGATCGTCGAGGGGCTGAAGACGTGTGAATTGGCGACGCACGCTGAACGAAAGGACCGGCAAGCCGGGTCGGCAGGGAGGCATTCCCACGGGGTTGCGAATGTCCTCGAGTTTTTCGCCCTGACCTATGCAGATTCCTTCATTGGCCCGGCCTGAGAAATCGTGCAGGTTCAGGCCATGCAGGAACGAGTCAGGATAGGAGGAGATCCAATGATGAAAAAGCTGATTGGTCGCGTGAGTGTCGCTGCATTGACGGTTGCATTCGCCGGCGAGGCACTGGCCGTTGAATGGAATGTCTCGCTGTGGGGCGCGCGCCGCGCCTTCACGGAGCATGTTGAAAGGCTGGCCGAACTTGTCGCCGAAAAGACAGGAGGCGAATTTACGCTCAACCTTTCGTATGGAGGACTGTCGAAGAACCGTGAAAACCTCGACGGCATCTCGATCGGCGCGTTCGAGATGGCGCAGTTCTGTGCCGGGTACCATGCCGACAAGAATCCGACCATCACCGTGCTCGAGCTGCCGTTTCTCGGCGTTTCCTCGCTGGAACAGGAGATCGAGCTTTCGTTGGCCGTCTACCGGCACCCGGCGGCTGTCGCCGATCTGGGACGCTGGAACGCGACGCTGCTGATGCCTTCGCCGCTTCCGCAGTACAACATAATCGGGACAGGTGAAGCGCCGGCCTCGCTTGCGGACTTCGAGGGTCTGGCAGTGCGCGCCACGGGCGGCATCGGAAAGGCGCTGGAGATGATCGGCGCGGTGCCGACGTCTATGTCGGCGACCGAAGTGCGTCAGGCCTTGGATTCCGGTGTCGTCAAGGCGGTGAGCTTTGCGCCTCACGCCCACATGTCGTTTGGCACGATCGAGAATGCCACCTGGTGGACCACCAATCTCAACCCCGGCACAGTGAACTGCCCCGTTGTGGTCAATACCGACGCGCTCAACGCGCTTTCGGAGGCTCAGCGCGACGCTCTTCTCGGCTCGGTCGATGAAGCGCTCGATCACTACGTTGCCAACTACAACAACAATACTATGACCGCTTGGGGACCCGCCCTGGATGAGCACGGAATCACGCGGGTCACCTTCTCCGACGAGGAGATCGCCGCGTTCAGGGACGCCGCCGCCGCACCGGCCGCAGCCGCGTGGATCGAGAGCAACGCGGCGCGTGGTCTTCCGGCACAGGAGCTGTACGACCTGGTCACTGGCATGATCGCTCAGTCGAACTGAGACCCCTGACCGTCAGATCCCCGCGCCATCGCGGCGCGGGGAATTGTCCGCGGCGTTGAAGGGAAGGTCCATGGCAATCGGTTCGCAGGTCGCGTCCGACAACAGCATCCTCAGCCGGATTGACCGGCGATTTCTGAAGCTGGAAATCGCGCTTTCGCTTGTCAGCGGCATCGCGGTCTTCGCCCTCATGCTGCTTGCGGTCGTTTCGGTTGGCGGGCGGAACGGATTCAACCAGCCGTTGCCGGGTTATGTCGACTGGATCGAGCAGGCGATGCCGCTCATAGCCTTCATGGGCATCTCTTACGTCCAGCGCGAGGGCGCCCATGTCCGGATGGATGTGCTGGTGGGAATGCTCCGAGGAAGGACGCTCTACGCCGTCGAGTTCGTGTTCGTCCTGGCACTTCTCGCCTTCATGGTGCTCATGGTCTGGGGCAGCTGGGCGCATTTTGCACGAAGTTTTGATTTTGCCGCGCCGATGTGGAGCCGCGACAGTTCCATGGATATCGGCCTGCCCATCTGGCCTGCCAAGCTGCTGGCTCCAATCGCGTTCGGCGTGCTGTGCGCACGTCTATGCCTGCAGCTATGGGCGTACCTGCGAGCCGTCGTCACGGGCACGGCCGTCGCCGTGCCTCTCATTGCCGACTCTGCACAGCAGGCAGCCATGGAGGCCGGCCAGCTCGGGGAAGACCGCTGATGGAACCGATCGAGATCGGGATCTGGGTGACCGGCGGCATGCTGATTCTCGTGTTCCTGGGAATGCGCGTGGCGTTCGCCGCGGGGCTCGCGGGGATGGTGGGGTTGATCTGGATTTTCTGGGCGAAGAAGGATTACGGGGCAGGTGACTTCGGTTGGGCCCTGTCGGTCGCCGTGAAGACGGCAGGCCAGGTGCCCCACTCGAAAGTGACATCCCAGGCGCTGTCCCTGATCCCGACGTTCATTCTGATCGGTTATCTGGCCTATTATGCAGGCTTGACGCGCGCGCTGTTCGAGGCGGCCAAGCGCTGGGTTGCGTGGGTGCCCGGAGGGCTGGCGGTCGCAACGATTTTCGCGACAGCAGGCTTCGCTGCGGTCTCGGGAGCTTCGGTCGCAACCGCCGCCGTCTTTGCCCGAATCGCGATTCCCGAGATGCTGAAGATCGGATACAAGAAGCAGTTCGCCGCCGGCGTGGTTGCCGCCGGCGGGACGCTGGCTTCGCTGATCCCGCCCTCGGCCATCCTCGTGATTTATGCCATCATCGTGGAGCAGGACGTCGGCAAACTTCTGCTCGCCGGATTTGTGCCCGGCGCGATTTCCGCCCTGATCTACGCGATTCTGATAGTCGGAATGGCGCTGGTGATCCCGAATTTCGGGCCGCGCGTCACTGGATTCTCCTGGCGCGAGCGCCTCATCTCGTTACCGCCAGCCCTGCCGATCGTCTTTGTCGTGGTGACCATCATCTGTTTCGTTTACAATCCTTTTGGCGGGGACGCATGGGGTACGCCCACGGAAGGGGGCGCAATCGGCGCTTTCGTGGTGTTTCTCATGGCGGTCTACCGGGGCATGCGCTGGCAGGAATTTCGTGACGCCCTTCGGGAAACGGCGAAGCTGTCGGTGATGATCTTCACGATCATCTGGGGCGTGCTGATCTACGTGCGCTTCCTCGGCTTTGCCGACCTTCCCGGCACGTTCGCGGACTGGATCACGTCGCTCACCTATTCGCCCTGGCTGATACTCGTTTGCATCCTTCTGGCCTACGCCGTCCTGGGCATGTTCATGGATGCGATCGGCATGCTTCTGCTGACGCTCCCAGTGGTCTATCCCGCAGTGATGGCGCTGAACGGTGGAGAAAGCGTCACTGCGGCCGAAAGTTCCTTCGGAATGTCGGGGCCGATGTGTGCGATCTGGTTCGGCATCCTGGTCGTGAAAATGGCCGAGTTTTGCCTGATCACGCCTCCGATCGGCCTCAACTGTTTTGTCGTGGCAGGTGTCAGGGATGACCTGACAGTGCAGGACGTGTTCAGGGGCGTCATGCCCTTTTTCGCCACGGACGCCGTCACGATCGCCCTGCTTGTTGCATTTCCGTGGATCGTCCTTTGGCTTCCAAGCCTCGCATAGGTCGTCCTTATTCACTCTCGGTGCGGCCCCTTCTCGCCGGGCAGAATCTAGGCTGCTCTTCTGCCCGGGACCCTCAGTGCGGATCCGCATTGCAAGGCCAATGTTGCCGATTGTGCCTCCTGCGCACGTTCGTCCCTAGAAACAGGGATTCCGGCGCAGGCGCGGCCTCGCGGCTTATTGTTCTCAGCCTACTGAATGCGTTTACAAACGTGCATTTGAATGAAACTTGTCAAATTGTAATTCCAGCGTTACAGGGTGTGGACGGCCCTGCAAATCAAACGGCGGGGCAGGGTGGGGCGCTCTTGATGCTGCTCAAGGAAGGTCGAGTTTCGCGGCCCTCCCGCTCGCAGCCGGCCGTGACTGGACCAATCGAATTGAAATCGCGAGGAGAGATCATGGGTGAAGCTGGATCAGATATGAAGCGGTGCAAGGCGTTGATGCTGCAACGCTGTCGACAGCAAACCGTCAGGGACATTTGCGCGTCCGTCTTGGTGCCGGCGGCCGACCCTCATCCAGTGCGGGTGTAGCTTGATGGCTAGGAAAGGCACCCTGCATGGATATGCGCGCGTCTCCACGGGCGAGCAGACGCTGGAATCGCAGCGTCGGGCTCTCAAGGGGGCGGGCTGCGTGACGGTGTCCGAGGAAACCGCCTCTGGCGGCGACCCGGCCCGCCCGGTCCTGACCGCGCTTCTCGACCGCTTGGATGCCGGGGACACGCTCGTGGTCGTGCGCCTGGACCGACTGGGCCGGTCTCTGCTGCATCTTCTCGAGACGATCAGCGGGCTCAATGAGCGCGGCGTGCATTTCCGTTCGCTGGGGGATCCGATCAACACTGCGTCGCCCCAGGGCCGCTTCACGCTGCAAATCCTGGGCGCGATGGCCGAGTTTGAGCGTGCATTGATCCGCGAGCGAACGATGGCCGGGCTTGCCGCCGCCCGTGCCCAAGGCCGCAGGGGCGGCAATCCGGGACTGGTGTCGGGCGATCGGGCAATGCTTCTTCAGCTTCGTTTGGCGCGCCACGACGCATTCCTGGAGCGTCTCGCCCGCAGCGCCGGCGATTGGGCTCCGGATGTCCGCAGGCTGCGACCGGACATGCCCTGGCAGGACGTTCTGGCATTGGTCAATTCTCGCCTTCCGGAATCCCGGCGCTGGACGTTGCAGCGCCTGATGCGGGCCGCGAAGGCCTATGTTGCCGAGGGATTTCTGCCGGAGACCGTCCTGGAACGGGCGTCGGGACGGCGGAAGGACGACCGCCTGCCGGTCCTGGTCGCCGCGATGCGGGCGGCGCGTCCGGACGTCACCTTGCAGGAGATGTGCAGCATGCTCGAGGAGATGCGCGAGCCGACGCCCCGTGGACGTGCGACGTGGTATCCGTCCTC
>JAJEAC010000108.1 GCA_022824315.1 Silicimonas sp. | reverse complement strand
TTGACCTTCCTGCCAAGCCGAAGTTCCCTTTTCATTCTCCATCATGAGAGATCTTGCCGCACATGTTCCCCGCTCCCGCCGGCATCATTCGCGCGGAAGTCTCGTTCGAGGGTGCCGTGCCGGAGGAGGAGGCCTGACGGGCTGTCAAGTTGAGTATATAAGCCCTAGGATCTTCGTCGAAACCTGACACGTGGCACCAGACGTCAGAACAGGCACGCGGTCAGTTTTTTGGATTGCATTTTGAGGTTGCTGACAGGCTACGGCGATCGGCTGGTTGCGAGGGTCTGGGTGAAAGCCCCAGGCAACCCGTTCGATGCGATGTCGGTATACACGTCCTCGATGCAGAGCGTCTGCTCTTACTTTGATCGCTTCTTGGATCAAGTTGGGGATCTCGGCGTGTGCATCGCTGACAGCAGGCACCGGGACAAATCTGGCGGCACCGTCCGGACGCTCAGCATGCGTTTGAAGAGTCTGCGTCTGCCTCCGCGACCAGCAGGGCCGCGAGCCCGGACCTGTAGTCGGGATACTTGAGGGTCACGCCGAGTTCATCCTTGATCCGGTCGTTCCGCACCCGCTTGGACTCGGCGTAGAAGCTCCTTGCCATGGGCGAAACCTCGGCGGAGTCGAGGCCGACCGCGGGCGGCACGGGAAGCTCCAGCAGCCGGGCCGCGTGTTCGATCACGTCGCCGGGAGGCGAAGGGTCGTCGTCACAGACATTGTATGTCGCTCCCGGATTGGGTCGCTCGATCGATGCCGCGAGCACTGCCGCGATGTCCTCGACATGTATCCGGCTGAAGACCTGCCCCTTCTTGACGATCCTCCGCGCGGTGCCGCGCCGGACCTTTGCCAAGGGTCCGCGGCCAGGCCCGTAGATTCCGGCAAGCCGGAAGATGTGCAGTGGCAGGCCGAGCGCCGCCCAGGCCGATTCCGCCCTTGCGCGTGCCTTTCCGCGCTCGGTGGTTGGCGCGAGCGGCGTCGATTCGTCGACCCAGCCCCCCTTGTGATCTCCGTACACGGCGGTCGTGGACAGGTAGCCCGCCCACGTCAAGTGACGCGCCGCGCTGATCTGGTCTCCGGCCAGTTTGAGCACCGGGTCGCCGGACCCGGCCGGCGCGACCGAGACAAGGAGATGTGTTGCGTCCGCAAGGGGAAGCGGCTCGCCAGGCCATGTGATGGCGTCCACCCCTTCGGCGCGAAGCGCGTCCGCCTTCTCCGCGCTTCGCGTGGTGCCGATGACTTGCCATCCCCTGTCGAACAGCAGCCGCGCAAGGGCCCGGGCCGAATATCCGTGCCCGATGGAAAGAAGCGTGTTCGTCATTCGGTCAGGATGGGTGGATTCCGGCCGGGATCAAGCCCTTGCGTGCATCCGGCTCTTCCGGTTCCGCGTCGTTTCGGTCGCCTTGGCCGTTCCGTCATGAAACGAGCCGAACCAGCGATCCCAGGGCATGTCGACTGTGCCGTAGTTGCATTCGAAATACCTGTGGTGGAGCTGGTGGAAGAAGTCGCCCATCCGTGCGCGCTCCTTGTCGGACACGATGAGCTTCTCGAAGCCGGAGTGCGAAAAGATCGGGTGAACAGACTGCGTGTACCCGTGGAACATGATGTGGAGCGGGTGTGACGGCACGATGAAGTGAATGAGGAAATTGGTGTAGAAGAGCAGGTGCTCAACCGGATGCATCGAGATGCCCGACCATGGGCCGACATTGATGTTCCTGTGATGGAGCGCATGGGCGATCCGGTAGAGAGGCGGCCAGTGCAGCAATCGGTGAATCCAGTAGAAGTGCAGGCTGGACCAGATCGGAATGAGCACGAACCACAGGGCGAACCAGACCGGATTCGACGGGAAGAACACCTTGGGAGCGATCCCGTTGGCCATCGCCCAGAAGACAAGCGCCTGCATCACCGTCCAGAGCGTGATGCCGCTTGCGATCGTCCAGAACATGTTGTCGCGCACCTGGCTCCGGAACGTGAAGGTGCCGTTGTCACGCACCTGCTCGCGTGAATCGAATTTCGTGCGTCGCTCTTGTCCGCGACGCATGTGCAGCCACCAGTGAAGCGTGCCGGCCAGCACGCAATGCGGGACCAGGTTGGCAAGCCAGAGACGAAGGACCCAGCCCGGGGCGAGCGAAGCCATGTCCGCGAGCGGAGGCAGCAGCGTCACGTAGGCGAGAGCGGCCAGGACAAGGGCAAGGGTGGTTGTCGAGAGGACAAGCCACGCGCCGGAGAGCCACTTGAGACTGGCGAGGGGCCGAGGCGGCCATGCAAAGACCGGACTCAACCGGACCTTGCCAGGGTGATGGTTCCAGCGATTGGATTCCGGGTCGTCGAAGGTGTCGGTCAATGTGATGCCTCCCGATTCCAAGCCAGGGTGGTGTCCGTGGCGGGCGGACCTTCCCCGCATGTGCCGTGCGACGGCGTCGATGGTCCGATCATGATCGCCCGGATTCGCGCCAAATTGCGACATCTGATTGTCAGGGGTCGCCGCCCACGCACGAAAGGTGTAGATTCCGCGCATGACACGTTCCTTGGAATCATGGGCGAAGTCTGCCGCACGCCTCGTGGCGGTGGCCGCCGGACGTGAACCGGCCGACCTCGTGATTCGGTGCGGAAAGGTCGTCAATGTCCAGTCACGTGAGGTGCATGACGGATGGGACGTCGCCATAGCGGACGGCCGGTTTGCCTATCTTGGCCCGGATGCGTCACACACGGTTGGCGACGATACCAGGCTCGTCAATGCCGGTGGGCGCTACCTGATCCCTGGTCTCTGCGACGGGCACATGCATATCGAGAGCGGGATGCTGACGCCGGCCGAGTTTGCCGCCGCCGTCATTCCCCACGGCACGACGACCATGTTCCACGATCCCCACGAGATCGCCAACGTGCTGGGTCTCAGGGGTGTCCGGCTGATGCATGACGAGTCGCTGCTTCAGCCGATCAACGTCTTCACGCAAATGCCCTCCTGCGCGCCCTCTGCGCCCGGCCTGGAGACAACGGGCTGCGAAATCACGGCTGATGACGTGGCGGAAGCCATGGGCTGGCCCGGAATCGTGGGGCTGGGCGAGATGATGAATTTCCCGGGCGTCATTGCCGGAGATCCGAAAATGCTCGCCGAAATCGCCGCAACGCAAGCGGCAGGGCGGACGGTGGGCGGGCATTATGCGAGTCCCGATCTTGGCATGCCATTCCACGCATATGCCGCGGGCGGCGCGGCGGACGACCACGAGGGGACGACCGAGACCGACGCGGTTGCCCGGGTGCGGCAGGGCATGCGGGCAATGTTGCGCCTCGGAAGCGCCTGGTACGACGTCGAAAGCCAGATCACGGCGGTGACCGAACAGGGCCTTGACCCGAGAAACTTCATTCTCTGCACGGATGACTGCCATTCGGGCACGCTCGTGAACGACGGCCACATGAACCGCGTTGTTCGCCATGCCATCGAATGCGGTGCCGATCCCCTGGTCGCGCTCCAGATGGCGACCGTGAACACGGCGACGCATTTCGGACTTGAACGCGAACTGGGATCCATCGCGCCGGGCCGACGGGCGGACGTTATCCTGACGTCCGACCTGGAATCGCTGCCGATCGAACACGTGATCGCGCGCGGAGTGACCGTGGCCGAGGCGGGCGCACTGAAAGTAGACTGTCCGCATCTTGACTGGCCGGCGGAGACTCGGGCGACCGTGCATCTGGGCCGGGTGCTCGCGGCCAGGGACTTCGAGGTCAAGGCTTCGCAGGCAATGGACAGCGTGGTCGCGAAAGTGATCGGCGTGGTCGAGAACCAGGCGCCTACCCGGGCGTTGAAGGCGAGGCTGCCGGTCATTGATGGAGTGGTGGAAGCGAGGGACGACGTGGCGCAAATCGCGCTCGTGGAACGGCATCGGGCCACCGGACGGGTCGTGAACGGGTTCGTCTCCGGGTTCGGCTATGCGGGCCGCATGGCCATGGCCTCGACTGTGGCTCATGACAGCCACCACATGATTGTCGTTGGCACCGACCGTGCCTGCATGGCGGCGGCGGCCAACCGGCTGGGCGAGGTCGGAGGAGGCGTGACAGTCTGGAAGGACGTGGCGGAGATCGCTCTCGTCGAACTGCCGATCGCCGGGCTAATGTCCGACAGCCCGGCCCGTGAAGTTGCGGCCAAGGCGGAGCGGATGGTGACCGCGATGGCGGAATGCGGTTGCGAGTTGAACAATGCCTACATGCAGCACTCGCTTCTGGCCTTGGTTGTAATCCCCGCCCTGCGCATCTCGGACCTTGGACTGGTCGATGTTGACCGGTTTGAAGTGACCGGACTCTTCGAGGACGCGGCATGACGGGCGAGAACCAGCGCGTCGAGGCACCGGATTCTCCGGAATACGAGGAGTTTGCCGACGCCGGGGAAGCGATCGAGCGACTCATCCATCTCTATGAGGCGTCCGCCGGGTTTTTGCGCAGTCGCTTCGACGACGCCGTCGCCAACGGCATGCCGCGCCGTCGCATGCGCGCATATTACCCGGAACTGCGGCTGACGACCGCGATCTACGCGACGAAGGACACGCGGCTGAGCTTTGGCCACGTGATCGAACCGGGGCACTATTCCACGACCATCACGCGCCCGGAGTTGTTCCGGAACTACCTGACCCAGCAGATCGGTCTCCTGATCGAGCACCACAAGGTTCCGGTGCAGGTCGGGGTCTCGACGACCCCGATCCCTGTGCACTTTGCCGTCGCCGGTGGCGGGTCGCTCCAGATTCCGAAGGGCGGCATCGTTGAACAGTCGCTGCGCGACGTCTTCGACGTGCCGGAACTTGCGACGATCAATGACGACATCGTCAATGGCCACGGGTTCACCTATGAAGACGGATCGCATCCCCTGGCGCCGTTCACGGCCCAGCGTATCGACTATTCCCTGGCGCGGCTGTCTCATTACATGGCGACGGATGCCGGCCACTTCCAGAACTACGTGCTCTTTACGAACTACCAGTTCTACGTGGACGAGTTCGAGGCCTTTGCACGCAAGATGCTTGCCGACCCGGACAGCGGGTACACATCGTTCGTCGGTCCGGGCAGCTTTGAAATCACTTCCGCCGACGCGCCGTTGGGTCGCCCCGCCAACCTGCCCCAGATGCCGGCATTTCATCTCAAGCGCCCCGGCGGCGCTGGCATAACCCTCGTGAACATCGGCGTGGGGCCGTCGAATGCGAAGACGGCCACCGACCATATTGCGGTGCTGCGACCCCACGCGTGGCTGATGCTCGGACATTGCGCGGGGCTGCGGAATTCGCAGCAACTCGGGGATTTCGTCCTGGCGCATGGATACCTGCGCGAGGACCATGTCCTTGATGACGACCTGCCGGTCTGGATGCCCATTCCCGCGCTCGCGGAAATCCAGGTGGCGCTGGAAGACGCGGTCGCGGACGTGACACAATACGAAGGCTACGACCTCAAGCAGATCATGCGAACGGGCACGGTTGCCACGATCGACAACCGGAACTGGGAACTTCGGGATCAGTCCGGGCCGGTTCAGCGGTTGAGCCAAAGCCGCGCCATCGCGCTCGACATGGAGTCAGCGACGATCGCGGCCAACGGATTCAGGTTCCGCGTGCCCTACGGCACGTTGCTCTGCGTTTCCGACAAGCCTCTGCATGGCGAGTTGAAGCTGCCTGGAATGGCGTCAGATTTCTACAAGACCCAGGTTGCGCAGCATCTCCTGGTCGGCATACGAGCGATGGAAAGGCTTCGCGAAATGCCGTTGGAACGCATACATTCGCGCAAGTTGCGCAGCTTCGAGGAGACGGCATTCCTTTGAAATTAAGAGAAAAATCGCGCGAGATATGGCATGGACGATGGATTCTGTCACAAATGCTTGCGAAGGCCCTCAATATTCAGTAAAACAAGGCCAATGTGCCACAATTGAGGCTGGAACGAGGAGATTCAACATGGCAAAGGCATTAACCAAGACGCAGCTTGTCGCGACGCTTGCCGATGAACTGGGCAGCGACAAGAAGTCGGCAGCCGCGGCACTGGACGCGATCATATCCGTCATCACAAGGGAAGTGTCGTCCGGCGGGGCCGTGGCATTGCCTGGTGTTGGCAAGATCTACTGCCGCGAACGTCCGGCACGCATGGTTCGAAACCCTGCGACAGGCGATCAGATCCACAAAGAC
>JAJEAC010000010.1 GCA_022824315.1 Silicimonas sp. | reverse complement strand
CAGACGAAAGCGGGTCGAGAAACTGCACGGGCCGCGCGAACATGGCCCGCTCCGCAGCCGGCACCACGACGCGAAAGGTCAGGAACTTCGGGAAAGACCCAGAGGTCAGCCCAAACTGCTGCGATAGCAGCTTCGTTCAATGTCGCATTGATTGGTTGATCATGAGGCGGCGCCACCAACCCGAAAACAGGCTTTGGGATGTTGCCACCATGTCACAGGTACGAAACCAAGAGGCTTTGACAAACCTAAGTTCGGTTGCAAATTGAAATTCACCATTGTATATACATATCGTGTGCACAAGCATGAAGCGGAAGCGCTGTGCTTACATGAAACGTCAGAAAGGGAGAACGTCATGTCTAAGTCACTAAAAACAGAACGCAGAAGGAACCACCGAGGATGGCAGGCCAGGAATTTGAATGGGACGACGCCATGCGTCGTTCGACGATCAGGAAACACGGCATCGATTTTGAAGACGCAAAGCTGATCTTTGACGGGCGGCCTGTGCTGCATGCACCTTCGAACCAGAAGGGCGAAGAGCGATGGATTGCTGTCGGCAGTCTGGAGGGATTTCTCATCTCGGTGATCTACACGTTCCGGGGTGAAAAGATCCGGCTCATCACTGCCCGCCGGGCCAACAGACGGGAACGGGAGCATTACGATGAAAAAATCGGTGGAGGAAACGACCCGCCTCGAGAGTGAAGGCAAAACGGACTGGGAGCGGCTCCGTCGCGAAGAGGCGGCGGGTCTTGAACCGGATTGCGACGACGACGAAGGTGAATTCGATTGGTCACGGGCTCAAATGACGATGCCTCGACCAAAGCAAGCCGTCTCCGTGCGGCTGGATGCAGATGTTCTTGAGTTCTTCAAGGCGGGCGGCAAGGGTTACCAGACGCGCATCAACATGGTGCTGCGCAGCTACATGAAGGCAGAGCAGGCAAGCTGAACGCTCGGCAGACCATTCCACGCTTTGCGCGACCATGGCAGTATCGCAGACCGTCGGCATCCGGCTTATGAAGCGGAGAGGCCATTGCGGATCTCAGCAATGGGAACACCGGATGTCATCCAGGGCAACCGGACAAACTCGCCGAAAGGAAACCATCCGGTCGCGCCAAGTAGCTCTAATGATGTACATGGTGAAGCCAGATTCAACGGGTCCGAGGGCGAGGTGTCGGCCTTAGTGGCGACCAGTCGACCAAATTATGACATATTTGAAATGCGGCTTGAATTTCGTGAATTTCATGCCATATTTAAAATATCTTTGAAATGAATAACCATGACGTCTTCCGGAAACACCTCTCTCGCCCGGGCATTGGGCCGCATCATAAGAGATGCCAGGATACGGCAAGGACTGCGCCAAGCGGACCTGTCCCTTCTCAGCGGAGTTGCCCTGCCGACCATCTCGGATCTTGAGAACGCGGCGCGGGACACCCGTCTTTCGTCCTGCCAGCGCGTCTTGGATGCGCTCGGAATCGATCCGGAGGCGATTCTGTCCGGAGCGGATCTGGCCAGAACGGAAACTCTTGACAACGTTGAAGGCTACGACCTGGAGACGAGTCAATGAGTGACATTCCCGTCTTTTTCGAGACGTTCCGTGTTGGCCAGGTCGAGATCTCGGACGTCGGAAGGCCCTCGTTCAGATACGAACCCCGGTGGCAGGCTACACGCGACGCTTTCCCGATCTCGCTGACCATGCCCCTCGAAAGGAACCTTGTCCCACCCGAAGTCGTTCATCCCTGGATCGCGAACCTGCTCCCGGAAGAACAGCAACTCGCGGTGATCGCGCGCGCCCTGGGACTCGCTCGATCGGACAGCATGGCCATCTTGGAGCGGATCGGCGGCGATACCGCCGGGGCGCTCTCTTTCGGATCCCCGGTCCCGCGACAGGCATGGAATTACGTGCCTCTGACCGAATTCTACGGCGAACCGGAGCCGGAAAGAGCCCTGCACCGGCATTTCGAAGACCTGCGTCGGCGACCGTTCCTGGCCGGTGCGGACGGCGTCCGCCTCTCCTTGGCCGGCGGGCAGCAGAAATCCGTCCTCGCGGTCCTCGGGCCGGACGGACTGCCGAAGCCGGGCCTGCCGGGGCTCGAGGACCAGGTCGCGGTCCCGTTGGGCGGAGCCCCGTCAACGATCATCGTAAAGCCGGACAACCCGCGTCTGGAGGGAATCGTCGAGAACGAAGCCTATTGCCTGTCGCTTGCTGCCGCGTGCGGGATCGAGTCCGCGGAAGTTGGAACATTGCGGGCCGAAGGGCGAACCGCACTGGTTGTCGTTCGATACGACCGCTCATTTGCGTCGAACGGAAGCGTTCACCGCCTGCACCAGGAAGACTTTGCTCAGGCGTTGGGCGTGTTTCCGGAGCAGAAATACGAACGAGGCACGTTGCGCGGGCCATCCTTGCGCGACATCCTCGGGATGGGAGACAGGGCTTGGAGCGTCGCGCACAATGCGTCCCAGGGATTGCCCGCGCGAGAGCGGCTTCGGCTTGCTGATCAGGTCATCTTCAACCTTCTTGTCGCCAACACTGATGCACATGCCAAGAACTACGCGCTGGTCCTGAACGCGAAGGGAGCCCGGCTGGCTCCCTTGTACGACGTTTCGTGCGTCTTGCCCTGGGATCACGTGAACCAGTACTTTGCCCAGAACATCGCGGGGAAAAAGCGCAGGCCCGGGAACATCGCACCCAGGCACTGGGAGGCAATTGCACGCGTGTCCGGGCTCAACGCACACCAGATGCAGCGCCGGGTCGAACAGATGGTCGACGGGATCGTGCGCAACGGACATGAGATCGGGCGGCGGGTGGTCGAAATGCCGGGCGTGCATCGCGCCACGGTGGAAGTGGTTCGTGACATGGTCGAAAGGAACGCACTTCGGATCCTCGGGCGATTCCGGCGCTCCGCACGCACGAGCCTCGAATGACGCGGCTCCTGTCCGGGCATGGCGACGACTTGCCCGCGGACAGGCGCGGGCAAAGGAAGGGCCGTACGTCATCGCATGGTTGAGGGAGAGCACCCGGTTGCGCAGCGCTTCGTGCGGCGGCTTGAACCAGACGACCCGTCGCGCAACCTCCAGGAGGTCAGCGTTCGCCCGTTCAGAATCCATTGCCGAGATCCGTTCCAACAAAGTCAGCGTCCGTCGCGTCGGGACACAGGCGAACGCGCGGCCGGAAAAAGCGAAATCCCGGCACCCAGCAGCGCGCCCAGGTCGACGTAGTCCCTTGCGCACAGACGCGGCTGGACCACGGCCGCCTTGGTCGCCGCAAGGTCCAGCAGGGACGCCACGAGAATGCCGGGGCCTTCGGCTTCGTCCGGATCGTTGACTCTGGAGAGGCCGATCCCACCGAAGAACGAGAGCTTCACGTCGCCGTCAAGATCCACGACGCATGTCAGGGCGTTCTCCGCGCTCTGAACCGTCCTGCTCCCCTGCAGGTACGGAATGCTCTCCCGGAGCGCCTCCGGCTGGAGGGCTTCGCGCGAAAGGCAATCGAAGTGGGCCGCGAAAATCACATCTTGAAGGGATTCGTTAGGTCTTCGATCGGGGACGGCGTCGGCAGGTGTGCGTCGTCGTTGCCAGCGCGCTTGCCGCCCTTCCGGAGGGTGTCGGCGGTCGCATCGAGCTTCGCCGCCAAGGCGCCCCGAAACGCGACCAGGGGCTTCAGCCACCCATGGGGCTCGGGTGGCTCCAGGTCCGCACCGTCCCGCTCGACGGCGTTCAAGAGCGTTGCAGCTCCCTCCGAGAAGATCTTGGCAGCCGATTCCATGAGCTTCTGTTTTGCGACCGGGTCGGGGAATTCGTCCGGAAGACCATCCAGCTCAGTCCGCATGAACTCGAGGACAACGGGCAGCCGGGCGATCGCGTGGGCAACGCTTTCTCCGGTGGCCCCTTCGTACCGAGCGACATGATCGTGCCCGGTTGCGCCGTTCATGCCGAGGACGTCTTCCGCCAGCGCATGAAGGCCAGCCTTCCGGGCCTGGCCTGCAAGCTTGTCTAGGGAATGCACTTGATAGGCGTCCAGCCCGTGCCGCCCCATGGCCGCCTTCGCGAGGTGCTCGGCTGCGTCAGCGGTCGAGGCCACGAGATCGTCCGCCCTCCCGCGAGCGATGTCCCAGTCCTCCGAGAGCCTGGCCAGGGCGTCGCACGCCTTCCACACCATAAGGAGCGAATTCCGCACGGATCCCTTGTATTTCTCGGCTTCCATGAAAGGCCTTCCCTCCAGTTGCGGCTTGGTCCAGTTCCCGGCCAGGATCCTGCCGTCAACGGCGATCCCCCGGCCGATATGGCCGATGCAGAGCGCCTTCCGCGCGACGAGCCGCTCCGGAATCGCGATCTCGTTCACGTAGTGGCTGCGCCGGACTCCCGGAACGGAGAACGGAATGCCGGAGGGGATGCTGCCGATTCGCTCCCCATCGCCGTCAAGAATGAAGGCGACGTCCCAGTCACTGTCCGCGCGGTGATTGCCGCGGGCGCGCGAGCCGAACAGCACCGCCGCCCGGGCCTCGGGCCAGGCGTCCAGCGCCGCCTGCGCGGCGTGCCGGATTTCGGCGAGTGCGGCTGCGTCGTCCATGGGCGCGATGATATATTGGCACCCGGAATGGGTCAAACCGCCTTCGCGGATGGCGTCGGCCGAATTGTTCCCGACCTCGAACTGGCGCAGCCATATGAACCTGCTCGTGTGCCCGTCCGCGCTTTCGCTCAGCAGGCTGTCGAGGCGCGTGCGCATCCAGCCGTCGAGTCGTGCGGCGATTCGGGCATCGATTCGGCGCTCCGCCGCGACCAGGGCATCCGCGCAGAGCCTCTCGATGGTCGACATGGCTGGCAGGATGACAAGCCTGCGGCGGCACTCCTCGACGAAGCCTCGCACCAGGTCCTCTCCGGATCCTGCCGCTTCTGCATGTTCTGCCAGCCAGGACTTCATCCGGCGAACGCGTTTGCCCTTGAACATCCTGTAGCCGTAGATCCTGCGCAGGGCGACAAGGTGCTCGCGGCGGGTCTCTTCGCGAACCGCATAGGGCAACAGGTCGTCCGGCTTCAGGCCCAGCTGGGCCGCAATGAACCGCGACACGTCTTCCGGGATCACTTCGCCCGACTTCAGCAGTCGGCCTGGAAAGCGAAATGCGCAGAGTTGCAGTGCGAAGCCCAGCTGGTTTTTCCGGTCGCCGTCGTTCCCGGACGTGTTCGATGTCATCGTCTGCCAGCGTGTAGTGCTTCAGCAGGGAGGCCTTGTCCGTGGGCAGGTCGAAGAGGCGGGTGCGCTGGCGCTCGGCCAGAATGCTGCGTCTTGGCAACTTTGGTGTCTCCTTGTGTTGCGACGTGTCCGATAGCCGGTCGTCCAGCGGACGGTTCCGGACCGAAGGCGCCAGCCCCGCGAAACAAGGCC
>JAJEAC010000081.1 GCA_022824315.1 Silicimonas sp. | reverse complement strand
GACACCGAAGATGGCAATGTGGTTGATCTTTATCTCAAGCGCCGCGGCTGGAACGAAAAAGCCATTCCCAAAGCCTACCTGAAAGCCATCCGAGGCTCGGTGATGAGCCTCTATGAGGTCAGCGAGATTCGTCCTGGTGAATCCTTCACGGCACGCGACATGATCCTGGGGGGGACCCAATTCTTGTCGAAGAACGGTCAGGCACAAAGACCATGCTCCAATGGGAGCAGTTGGCGATGCGTATCGTAGAGGTGCGAGGGCGCCATATCATCGCGGGCGGGGTGTTGCCCTACGAGCCGGAGCTTGCCGAACAGGTCATTGAGGAAGTCTGCCTGAGGGCGGGTGAAATCGAGTCGGGTCTCGAAGACATGTTCAGTGAGCAGGGCGAATGTCCTGAACCAGAACTGATTCAGGACCTGTCGCTGGCCATGGTGCTGAAAATGTCAGCCCCGCTGTTCTCTGAGGCCTGGTTGATGGGAACCGTGCTGGATCCGGCGGATGTGGAGCTGCCCACTCTGCTCAATGCCGAAGGGGACGAGATTGAGTTCATCCAGTTGCACTGCTCCTTTGCAAAAGGCGTCACGCAGGAACAGCTTCAGGTGCTTCTTGATGACGCGCCAGACATGGAAGCCGCATCGTCCAAAATCTGGAATTGGGTTGCGCAACCAGGCAAAGAGCAAGAATTCCAGCCCAAGCGGGCCGGCCATGTGACCTACGAGGCGCATATGGACAGCGGGGCCTTGGCCCTTGGCATGATTGAACTGAAGGGAAAGAAGCTGGAGGCGAATGTCAACTCCGCTGAACGGGCCGCCAGATTGCAGGAACGGCTGAAGGAAATTCTCGGAGATCTGGTCTCAGATCCCATCATGCTCCGTCAAACTGTTGAACAGGCCATGGCCGAGCATGTCGGCAAGCCCGCACCCGACGAGCAGGTGGACCCGCCGCCCGAGGTCGAAAGCCAGTTCATCAAGGAGTTCTATGATCGACACTATCGTAAGACTCTGGATGAACCCATTCCAATGCTGAGCGGAAAATCTCCGCGAGCCGCCGTCAAGACACCGAAGGGAAAAGAAAAGGTCGTTGCCTGGCTGAAGGTTCTGGAAACTGGTGAAGCACGGAAGCGTCGGTCCAATGCAATCGAACCTTACGACTTTGCGTGGATGTGGCAGGAACTCGGGGTTTCGCATCTCAGAAAGTGACGTCCCGCATCTTCGAACTGGTCGATGTTTCGGATGTTCGGAATTCCGTTACATGGGAGCCGTCCTGATTGGCAGCATCAGATGTCTGCTCATGGTCGGTTTCGTGGCCAAATTTGCAGCTTTGAGCCCATTAGGCCCACTGGCACGATGTTCGTGCAATCGGTGAATGCCATGTTGGCCGCCACCGCCTTCACGCCTGTCAGCAGGATATGTCTTGGTTTCATGTTGGATCTCCCGTTAGTCCGTTTGCCCGAATGGGAGGGTGAATTGCTCGTTGACTTGCCTAATTGATCATGCCGATCACGTCGTCGGTCTTTCGAACGTCCCCGAAGCTCTGATAGAATGACGTGAGCCCCGCCAGATGATCGTCGTCGTAACGTGCGGCATTGGCGTCTTCGACCATCACGACCTTGTAGTCCAGCATCATGGCGTCCCGTGCGGTGGTTTCGCTGCACATGTTCGTGGCCGTACCCGCCACGATCAGGTTTTCGACGCCCATGCCCTGCAGGATGTCGTGAAGATCGGATGCACCAACAATGAACGGAGAGAATCTCTTCTTGGTCACGATCCGGTCCTCTTCCTTCACGTCGAGGTCAGGATAGATCTCGTAGCCCTGATTGCCGGGTGACAGCTTGGCCAGATGATTCCGGCCTTTGGCTTCAGTAAAGAAGTAGTCGTGATAGAGTTGCCACTGGCTCGGCGCACCCTCTTCCTCGGCGCAACGCATGATCACCCAGATCACCGGCACGCCCTTTTCACGACAGGCAGAAGCGATCCGGTTGATGTTCGGCACGATGGACATCGCTGTATCCACCTCGGCAACATAGAAATTTTGCATGTCGATGACGAGGAAGGCTGTCTTTGCGGCCTCGAATTCTTCAAAGACCTTGAGCTTTCCGCGTTTGGCCATGATCCTTTCGATCACGTAGTCTGGAATTTCGACGTTATGCGGCATGTTCCCCCCAAACCTTTGCCTAGTCTGCCCACTGTGTGCCCACTAAGCGAGTTAGTCAACGAGATTTTCGCTGGCAATCAACGCCGCCAACGGATGTCACCAAGAATCTCTCGTGCCGCATTGTGCCCGGGCACGGCCGAAACCGCCCCGCCCGGATGCGTCGACGCCCCGCACTGGTAAAGGCCCTGAATCGGAGAGCGGTAGTCGGCATAACGCGGCACCGGTCTCATGAAGAACAACTGGTCGAGCGTCAGTTCCCCATGCTGGCTATTGCCGCCAGGCAAGTTAATGTCGGCTTCTATGTCCTTGGGCGTGATCAGCTTGTGGTCGATGACGCTGTCCGAAAATCCCGGCGCGTAGCGATCCATGACCGCAAACGCGTTCGTCACCAGTTGCGGCCCCTCGCGTTCCCAATCCGAGTTGCGTAGCTCATAAGGTGTCACGCCTCCCTGAAAGACCACCACATGCTTGCCTTCGGGCGCGAGCGTCGGATCCGTATAGCTCGGCACGTTGGGACTAAGGAACGGCTCCTGGCTGTACCAGCCGAATTTCGCGTCGTGAAACGCGCGCTCCAGGAACTCCGGCGTAGGGCAGATGTGGCAGTAGGCAGGATATTCCACTCCGGTTCTTTCTTGAGAGAACCCCTTGTACCGAGGCAGCCGGTCAACCGCGCAAAGCAGCTTGAAACTCATGCCACGAGATCGGAAGCCCCTGATATCATCCACGAACTCCTCGGGCAGATGCGCTTCGTCGACCATGTCAAGAAACGTCCGCTTGGCGTTGGCATTGGACACGATGCGCGCTGCCTCAATCTCCTCTCCCGAACGCAAGCGCACTCCGCAAGCCCTGCCATCCCGGATGAGCACCTCCTCGACCCAGGCGTCGCAGCGCACGACCATCCCATGCGCCTCTCCACTCGCTTTCAGCGCATCCGCGATCGCCCCCATCCCGCCCTTGCAGAACGACATGCCCGTTTGCCCGATCAAGTGGGTGACCAGATAGAATGCCGTCCCAGGACTATAAGGTCCGACATTTCCTCCGATCGTCGCCCAGAACATGAACTTGGCCTTGACGAGGTCGTTTTCGAACCACCGGCTGACGTAGTCATGGGCGCTCATCGACAGTGCCCGGACTAGGTTGTAGGTCTCCTTCTCCGCATTGCGATACCGCCATGCAAATCGCGCAGTCTTCCAAAGACCGATGGGATCCATGCGGAAGGGATTGACCGGAGTCTCGAGCTGAAGCCGCCGCAGAACCTCGATTGTTGACTGGAGCCGCTCGAAGAACCTTGGGTAGTTTTCGGCATCTTGCGCAGAGAACCGCGCGATCTGTTCGCGGGTCTTTGCGGGATCCTTGGAAAAGACGATGCCGTCATCCTCGGTCGGGTTGAAGACGTTGGGTTGCGGGAAGTACTCCAACCCGTATTTTTTGAGCTCCAGTTCCTCAATCACCTTCGGATGCATCTGGCCGAAAATGAAGGAATAGGTCGAGGCCCGGAATCCCGGAGAAAACTCTTCCGTGACGCTCGCTCCGCCCACGTAAGGCTTCTGCTCCAGCACCAGGACCTTCTTCCCTGCTCGCGCCAGATAGGCCCCGCAAGTCAACCCGTTATGGCCTGCGCCGATGATGATGGCATCGTAGCTCATTTGCCTTTGAATTCCGGCTTGCGCTTCTCGACGAACGCGCGAAGCCCCTCTTTCCGGTCTTCGGAGAACATCAAGAGTGCTGACAGATCGCCTCCCTCGGCCAGTGCCTCGTCGAAGTTCTGCCCGCCGGCGCGATTGATCGCCTGCTTGATGGCCATTACCGACAGCGGAGCCGACGCGGCAATCTCTTCCGCGACCTCGATTGCCTTGGCCACGGCCTCTCCAGCTGGCGTCACATGGTTGAGGATGCCCAGCGCCAATGCCTCCCCCGCCTCGATCCGTCGCCCGGTATAGGCCAGTTCCCTCGCCTTGCGCTCCCCGACTGCGCGGGTCAGCGACCAGGCCCCGCCGAGGATCGGGAAGAGCCCAAGCTTCGCTTCGGTCAACCCCAGACTGGCTGTCTCGGAGCCCACGATGAAATCGCAGCGCAGCGCAATTTCGAGACCGCCGCCAAGGGCATAGCCCTCTACCGCCGCGATCACGGGTTTTGTGAAGCGCGAGAGGAAGCGCATGAATTCGTGCCAGACGCCTTGAGTGTGGCGATGGCGATATTTCTCGAACGCGTCCATGCCCGCCGCCGCCGTGTCCTTTACGTCGCCACCTGCGCAGAAGGCTTGTTCGTCCCCCGTCAGCACGACAACTGCAATCGACCTGTCCTGTTCCCAAGCCTCCATCGCCGCGCGGATTTCCAACAGCATTGCGTCAGTCAACGCATTGCGTGCCGCTGGTCGGTTGAACCGAATGACGCCTGCCGGGCCCCGGGTCGCGGTCAGGATCTCAGACATGCCCGCTTCCGCGCAAGCTCACCGGTTTGCCCGCTACAGCGTAGTCGCCGTCCTGGACCTCGTTTATGTAGATCCGCACGTGCCGAGGGTCCGCCTCCAGCACGTCTACAACCGCGGCCGTCAGCCGCGACATAAGCTCTTGCTTCACTTCGGCTTGTCGACCTTCGATGATTGTCACGCTCACTATTGCCATTTCCCGGCTCCTCTCGGCGGGCAAGGGAATTTTGAACCTTCCCGGCAAAGCCTTTCAAACCAAATCGTTCCCGGGGTCATCAATGGATCACCCCACCGCCATCGACCCCAAGCGACTGACCGGTAACAAACCCTGCGTGATCGCTGAGGAAAAACGCACACGGTCCGACCAGGTCTTCCGGCATCTGGTTCCGCGCCAGCGACCGGGCGGCCGCAATCTCAGGTGCGCGCTCCTCAATGCCTTCGCGAGCAAGCACGCCTTCGCTCATCGTCAGGCCTGGCGCGACGGTGTTGACCCGGATGTTCTTCGAGCCAAGTTCGCGGATCAGGGATCGAGTCATCGCCAGCACCGCGCCCTTTGACGCATCGTAGTGCAGCATCCCAGGAAACCCATGAAAGATCCGATTCGTCGCGATCATCACGATTGATCCACCGCCCGCACGCACCATTGCCGGGACCGCCGCGCGGGAACAAAGCCAGGGACCTTTCACGTTGACCGCCATTACCCTGTCCCAAAGCTCGGGCTCGATCTCGTCCTGCGTGGCAATCGGAAGCGTCGCGAACAGTGCCGCGTTGTTGACCAGTCCGTCCACTCCGCCAAAAGCCTTCTCCGCTGCGGCCACCATTCGCTCGCAATCGGCGAGCTCCGTCACGTCCGCTTTCACGCCCAGGGCCTCGCCGCCCTGGTCCCGAATGCGCTGCGCGGCCGGTTCGGGATCCGCGACATCGGCCAGCACGACCTTTGCGCCCATTCCAGCAAACCCTTCCGCCAGCACCGCACCAATTCCCTGGGCCGCACCGGTCACGATGATGCGCTTGCCGTTGAGAATCTTACCCATGTGCAATCACCGTTGTCTTGGTCTGCGTGTAGTTCATCCATGAATGCATGCCCCCTTCGCGCCCGACGCCCGACGCCTTGTAGCCCCCGAAAGGCGCGTTCAATTCACGCTGGAAGATTGAATTCACCATCATCGTTCCTGCGCGCACCGCCTTCGAGACGCGCATCGCCCGTCCAATATCTTGCGTCCAGACGTAACCCGCGAGACCATGCTCACTGTCGTTGGCCAGCGCTATTGCTTCTGCCTCGTCGAAAAAGGTCTTGAACGCCGCAACGGGCCCGAAGACCTCTTCCCGCCAAAGCGCACAATCGGTCGAAGCAACCTCCACTGCCCCAGGCGTGATAAAGAAGCCCTCGCCATGGACTTCCCCGCCAAAGATCCTCTCGCCGTTCGAAGCATCGTAATATGAGGCCACTCGGTCACGGTGCGCTCTCGAGATCATCGGTCCCACGATTATTCCGTCGTCGCGTGGATTGCCCACCTTGAGGCCTTGTGCGGCGTTGGCAAATGCATCCCGGAACTCCTCCGCACTGCGCTCATGAACCAGCACGCGTGTGCCGTTCAGGCATGCTTCGCCATTGTTGCCGTAGGCCGACATCACGGCGCCCCGGACGGCCGCGGGGATATCTGCATCGTCAAAGACAATTGTTGCCGACTTGCCGCCAAGCTCGGTCACGCAAGGCAAGTGCCGACGCGCCGCTGCCTCGGCGACCGCAGCACCGCCAAAGTGCCCGCCTGTAAAGGAGATCATGTCGATGCCCGGCGCATCGGCAAGCGCCGCCCCCACAGTCGACCCGCTCCCGTTCACGACATTCAGGACACCGTCCGGCAATCCGGCTCCGTTGATCAGTTCCGCCAGCCGTTGAGTGACCATGGGGGTCATCTCCGACGGCTTCCAGACCACTGAATTTCCCGCCGCGAGCGCGGGCGCGACCTTCACGGTCGAAAGCGCAACCGGTACGTTCCAGGGCGTGAACATCGCACAGACGCCAATCGGTTCCTGTTCGACAATCGTGGTTGCGCCTGCCGTCTGGCCGTGAACCTGCCCTGCAACGGTAGTCATGAAATCCGCAAAATAGTCGAACCAGGCCGCACCGATGCCAAGCTGGCCGCGCACGGCGGCCGGGATGATTCCCGCCTCTGACACTTGCAATTCCACGATTTCGTCCGACGCTGCGCGGATCGCGGCCGCGGCTCTGCGCAGCACCGCCTGCCGCTCAGCAATCGGTGCACGGGACCACTCGCCTGCCTCGAAGGCGCGCTCTGCCGCTTCGACCGCCTCGCCGACCTGGCTTTCGCTCGCTTCGCTAAGCGTGGCGATAACCTTGCCTGTCGACGGATCAAGGTCGTCGATCGACGTGCCTGCGCCGGCAACATTCCGACCATCGATGAAGTTCAGAATCTCCGTCATGCCTCAACCTCGCGATACTGCCAAATCGACGCCAATCGCGCCCGTTTCCATCACGATCAAGGGATTGATTTCCAGCGAAGGCAACCCTGGCGCGGCTTCGGACAGGCGCAGCACGACGTCCACCAACGCCGCACGGTCAACGGCGGGGTTGCCGCGCCAGCCGCCAAGCATCCGCGCCGCCCGCGTCGCATCAATAATCGCTTCGGCATCCTGGCGCCCGATCGGCGTCTTGCGATAGCTGAGATCTTCGTGCAGCTCGCACATCGTCCCTCCTGAACCTGCAAAGACCAGCGGGCCAAAGTTCGGATCCTGCCTGACGCCGATCAGCATCTCCACCCCGTTCAGCATCTCCTGAGCGATGATTGAGAGCCCGGGGTGAGCCGCCTCATGTTCGGCCGCGCGAGCGGCGAGAGAGGCAAAGGCCCGCCGGACCGCCCCTTCATCCGAAAGACCGATCACGACGCCTGCAAGCTCGGTTCGATGCTGCAGGCTGGGCGCCGAAAGCTTCATCGCGATTTGCCCGTGCTCGCGCAGCGCTTCCAGGGCGTCTTCGACGGAAGCCACCGGAATCTCTTCCGCCAACGCAATGCCGGCGCCGGCCAATGCAGCCCGCGCATCTGCCGCGCGCTCGCTTGCCGCCACAGGGGCGCTCTCCACCTTGGCAAATGCGCGCCCGGCCCTCACCAGCTTTGCGATTGCCAGGGTCGCCGCGGTCGGGTCGTCAAAGACTGCGACGCCGGCCTGCACCAGCTCTTTCCGGTCATCGTCGTGAAAGTTCCCTGCAATCGCCACCAGCTGGTCCGAGTTTCCGTTAGGCAGGTCGAGAAGCTGGGGCATGATGTCTCCGCGCGTGCGCGGCACCAGCGGAACGTGGCTGATATAGCCCACCACCACCGGCTGGCCACGCTCGGTTCCCCATTTCAGGTGTCCGCCGGTTATGGCCATGTTGCTCATCGACGGAGCGGAAATGTCGATCGGGTTGCGATCGTTGACAAAAGGGTTCGCTTCCTTCAGCTCCGCTAGGGCCGCTTCCGGGTAGTCAGGCAGATCCAGCCCGGCCGAGGCCGCCGCATCGGAGATCATCACTGCACCGCCACCCGAGACCGACACTGCCGCGACCTTGTTCGAGGTCGGAACCACGCCCGCGTTGCACGCCGCTGCCAGATCAATGAGTTCATTGATCGACCGCGCACGCAGCACACCATATTGCGCAAATACGTCTTCGACCAGTTGATCCTCGACATACATCGCCGCGGTGTGTCCCGCTGCCGCGACACCGCCCAGAGGCGTCGTGCCCACCTTGAGAATCGCCACTGGCTTCCTGGCTGCCCGGGCCAGTTCCAGCGCCTGGACGAGCTTCAGCCCGCGACCGGCATCTTCCATGTAGACTGCGATGGTCTTGGTGGCGTCATCCGTCGCGTAGTAGGCAATAGCATCGGCCACATCGATATCGGCCTGGTTTCCGGTGGAAATCCAGTTCGCCAGCCCCAAGCCTCGATCACGCAGCTGTGCAAACATCTGGATGCCTACAGCGCCCGACTGGCTTGCCACCGACAATGTCCCAACCTCGGGCCAGCCGTTGCCGTTGTGATGTTCCGGCGCGGAGGAGAAACTCGCCACGAAACCCGAGGCCAGCGACATGACACCCATGCAGTTCGGACCGATCATTCGCATTCCGTGCGCTCGCACGATATCCAGAAGCTCCTGCTGCTGCGCCGCGCCCGCATCTCCGGCTTCCGCGAATTGCGCACCATAGACGATGGCGACCTTCGCGCCCTTCTCGCCTGCCGCGACCAGGCTTTCCTTCACCTGGGATGCCGGCACCGCGATCACGGCGATGTCCGGCGCTTCCGGCAAATCAGCGACCGAGGCGAAGGCTGGAACTCCCTGTACCACGTCGCTGTTCGCATTGACGGGATAGAGGCGTCCCTTGTAGCCCCGCTCGAGGCAGAACTTCAGCGCCCGCCCGCCGAACTTCATCGGATTGGTCGAGGCTCCGACGATTGTCGCGCTTGCGGGTGCGAAGCACATGGCGAGCTTTGCCGCCTCGGAACGGTCGAGTTCGATCATTCCGCCTTCCTCGTGACCGAAAACGCCTCGTTCACGAACCAAAGGCCGCCATGTTTCCGAAGCACGTCTTCCGTGACCTCCAGGTATCGCCGCCCCTCGTGAATGGCTTCCTGTGCAAGCTCCTCCCGCACCTGCGCGAAATAGACGGCATTGTTGAACGCCGCCGACAGGGATTGCGTGCCGAGATTCTGCCGTTCGAGCACGGGAAGCGTGTGCATGTCGAACCGGAAGAGCGCGTGGGTATCGGTCAATCCGGAGACCGAAAACTCTTCGCCAGCCAGTGCCTTCCGGAATTCCCGGATCACGTCGTAGCGACTGATCATTGGCGCCCGATCGGGCCAGAGGCGCGAGATGATCTCATGTGCCGGGTCCTGCCCAAGTCCCTGGATCACCGTCATGCGGCCCCCGTTCGCCAGCCTGTCGAAGACCGGCCGCAGCACATGGTCCAGCCGGAACGTCATTGTGTGGCTGTGCAGGTACGGGTGGTTCAGCAACGCATAGTTGTAGCGCAGGTTCTCATCGCCCGGCTCGGGAAGGATGTGCTTCAACGCCTTCGCACGATCCGCCCTGTACACTGTTACGACGGAGGGCACCGCGTAAACCGGCTGCGAGTTCGCGCCTTGGTGGATCAGCCACTCTCGACCGAGCTCCCCGTAGAGATCCGCCACCTGCCTTTGAAAGTCGTATGTCCGGTTTCCGCTCAGCGCTACATCCCGCCAGACTACATCCTCCGGGCTGTCGTCGGAACGCTTGGTCAGGTCCACGGCCTCACGCAGATACATGTTGGTCATCGCAAAGGCTGACAGCGGATGTTCCGCCAACCGGTCTACAAGGCGCCCCATGGTGTTGCGCAAGTCCTCAAGCCCACGTCCCTTCATTGCCACCAGCACCGGTACCTCCGGGTGCAGCGCGTGGAGCGCGCGAAGCGTTCGGGTCAGGATGATGCCGTTGTCCATGGGCGTGTAGAGCAGCCGAAACCCGTCGCGGCCAGGAGAGATGTCGGCCAGTTCCGATGACACCCGGTCTGCGACGACCCAGCTTTCATTGGTGGTGTTGGCAAAGATGTGGAACCTTTGGCGCTGTTCGTGGAAAGCGAAGCTCCCCGGTGTCCGCACCGAACTCTCTCGGGAGATCAACTCCGCCATTTTCTCCGCGTTGGAGTCAGATTTTTTCCGCCTGGGGCGTCCGCGCAGCACGACTTCCCCGCGTTCGACCCGTGCCATGAAGTCACGCATCCGCCGCGAGGTCTCTTCCTCGATCCAGCTTCCGCTGGCAATCCGGCTGACGAGCTTGCCGTCATTGACCGCATGTCGCCCGAACGTGCTTTCCGCGATCCCGTGCCGGTCACAGAACTCGCGCACCTCTTCCACAAGCGCAGCGATATCCTTGTCGTTGGCCACCAATTCCCTAGTCCCCGATCAGGAAGATTCCCTCGACTTCCACCGGTTGCCGCTCCGCCAGAGTCGCCACCCCGATCGAAGAGCGGGCATGGCAGCCGATCTCAGGTCCGAAGACCTCGTAGAACAAGTCGCTTGCACCGTTCAATACCACGTTCGGCTTTTCGAAATCCGGGTGAGCATTGACCATGCCAAGGATCTTCACGACCTTTTTCACCCGGTCCAGGTCGCGCACGTGATGCTTGATCGTCGCAATCATCTTCACTGCCAACGCTCGCATGGTCGCACTGGCTTCCTCCGGCGTGACATCCACGTCAACCTTGCCCCGCCGCATGACGCTGTCGTCCTCCAGCAAGGCCGCTCCATGGCCTGAAACATACAGCATCGGTCCCACGTGCACGGCGGAAGTCCTGTTCGGGCTTGGCAGCACCAACGGCGCGGGCAGCTCGATTCCCATCTCGGCAAGCTTCCTGTCGATTCGACCCATCTTTCCTCCAAGAGCAATATTTTCCTTGCATCCTGCCCATTTTCTGCCCACTAGTAAAGGAGAAAGAGACGGGAGGACCACGGATGTCAGTTCCAACGCTTCAGGACAAGATCGACGAGGTCGGCGACCCGCTGGCAATGCTCAGGAACGCGCCCTCTGGCCCCTACCAGTTCCCGATCAAGGCGGAATTCACCAACTGGCGGGACGAGCAGGAAGCCTGGCGGCAGGGCGCAGTTTTGTTCGACCAGTCATTCCACATGACGGACCTTTACATTGAAGGGCCAGACACTAGGCGGCTTTGCGAATTTCTCGCGGTCAACTCCATGGTAAATTGGCGACGCGACATCGCCAAGCAATTCGTCCTCTGCACGGAAGACGGCTACCTTGTCGGCGACGCGATCATCTTCATCCTGGAGGAAGAAAAGGTCAACATCGTCAACAAGCCCATGAATGCCAACTGGGTGATGTACCATGCCGAGAAACATGGATTTGACGTGGAGCTCGATCTGGACTCCCGCGCTCTCGACAACAAGGGCCGCCGCAAAGGATACAGATTCGAGGTCCAGGGTCCGAACGCCTGGGGAATCCTGGAAAGGCTGAACGGCGGGCCGATTGAAGGCTTCAAGTTCTTCGGCATGGGAGAAATCAACATTGCCGGTCGCCGCGTCCGTGCCCTGCGCCACGGCATGGCGGGTGCCGCAGGGCTGGAGCTCTTCGGTCCTTTTGATGACTATGATCGGATCCGCGACGCGATTCTCGAAATAGGTACGCCCGAAGGCCTTCTTGCGGCAGGTTCCAAGACCTATTCGACCGTCGCCCACGAAAGCGGCTGGTTCCCGTCCCCGCTGCCGGCGATCTACACGCGCGAAGCGCTCGCCGATTACCGCAATTGGCTGCCGGCTACGAGCCTTGAAGCCAACCTATCTCTCGGTGGATCATTCATTGGACCTTCGGTCGAGGACTACTATCTCACCCCTTACGACATTGGCTATGGCCATATCGTCAAGTTCGACCACGAGTTCATGGGTCGCGACGCACTGGAAAGACGACAGGGGGAGCCACACAGGCACAAGCGCACCCTGCTCTGGTCAAAGGATGATGTCGTCAGGATCTTTGCGTCCCAACTCGGCGAAGGCGAACGATACAAGTTCATGGACATGCCGGCCTCCCACTACGCGACCTGCCCCTACGACGACGTGCGGAAGGGCGGGAAGCCGGTCGGGATTTCTCACTATCCGGTCTATACCTCGAACGTAAGAAACTGGATTTCGCTCGCACTGCTGGACGAAGACGCGGCAGACCCCGGAATGGAAGTCGTCCTCACTTGGGGCGAACCCGACGGTGGCTCTGACAAGCCTACGGTGGAACATCACGCCCAGACGACGGTCGCTTGCACAGTCGAGCCCTGCCCGATTTCCGTCACGGCGCGCGAGACATACAAGGCCTGACGGCATGGCGGGAGCCTACGACCTTCCCGGAGACATGCCTGGATTTGCCGAGGCTCAGGCCGAGATGTCCGTACGCTCGCGGGAGGCGACGACCATTCCGGGCGCGCAATTCGATGTCGCATACGGCCCGCAACAGCGCCAGCGACTTGACATGTTTCCCGCCGGCTCGGGCACACCTGCGCTTCTGTTTTTTCGAGGCGGGTACTGGAGGCTTGGCGAGAAAGAAGACCGGCGCTTTCCGGCAATTGCCTGGGTGCCGCGCGATGTGGCTTGGATCGTTCCGAATTATCGCCTCGCACCAGAGACGTCCTTGCCGGACATCGTGGAGGACGCTCAAGCCTCGCTGGATTGGGTCATCTCCAATGCCGATACCCACGGGATCGACGTGACCCAAATCCATCTCATCGGCAATTCCGCCGGGGCGCATCTTGCAGCGATGGTGGCCACGCGATTCCCTCCCGAAAGAATCGCCTCGCTCACGCTCGTCTCCGGACTCTACGATCTATTGCCTCTCCTCGACGAAGAGCCAAACAACTGGCTCAACCTGAATGTCGGATCAGCCCGCGCCATGAGCCCCGTGCACCATCTCCCGCCATCTGAACTGCCGATCACGGTTTGTTGTGGCGGAGCCGAGACCGAAGCTTTCAGGCTGCAGTCCAGCGAATTTGCTGAAGCCTTGCGGGCAAATGGCAATCCGGTCGACCAATTCGAAAGCCCGGGCCGAAATCACATGGAAATCATCATGGAGACTGGCACACCGGGAACTCCGGTCTTTTCGGCATTGGAACGGCATCTGGAAGAAGGCCGGATTCCTCACGAAGGCCAGTAACTCCCTGTCGGGCGGGCGGATCCGAAGGCGCGAATGAGAATTCGGGCCGCCTTGAAGCGCTGACGTTTCAGGAGGGCACTGTGGTTCGACCGTTCATGGTTGCGTCCTCGATGATCATGCCGCTCGCCTTTTCCGCGATCATGTTCACGGCTGCATTTGTGTTGCCTGAAACAATCGTTGGCATCACGGAGGCGTCGATCACCCTCAAGTTGCGGATTCCCCTGACCCGGCATCGCTCGTCCAACGGACCCTCCGCGCCCATGGCGACTGAGCCGACGGGATGGAAAATGGTCGTGACCCGGTTCCTGATTTCCTCCAAAAGCGCTTCGTCACCCCGCGCCGCAAGCTCGGTCCCTGGCCAAAGCTCTTCTTCAATCTGTCCGTTGATCGGTTCAAACCTGCAGATCTCCCGCGCCCGGTGCAGTCCAGCGACAATTGTCCGGCGATCTCGTTCAGTCGTCAGGTAGTTTGCCCGGATGGTTGGCGCGGCAAAGGGATCTGGGGATGACAACCTGATCTCCCCCCGGCTTTCCGGACGGATCGGACAGATCGAGATCGAGAACCCCGGAAACTGGTGGAAGCCTTCCGCAGGGTTGTCGCTTGACCAGGGCAGCACATGAAACTGAATGTCCGGCCGTTCAGTTTCCGGGTGGCTCCTTAAGAAGGCAAAGACTGGCGCCGCCCCCATCGTGAGCGGTCCCGATCGGGTAAGGGCATACCTCAGCCCCATCCAGAACATCCCGAAGACCGAGTTCAATTGCTGGTTCAGGGTCGGGTTTCGAACTCGATATGTGTTGTGGAACTTCAAGTGATCCTGAAGCCCCTTGCCAACTCGCGGAGCGTCCAGATTCGGAGGAATCCCGACCTCTGCAAGTTCCCCAGCCGGTCCGATCCCTGACAGCAGCAGGAGATGCGGGGATCCGACCGCTCCTGCACAAAGCAAGATTTCGCCCCGGCAGGATACCCGATGCATGGCCCCATGAATCTGCAAACGCACGGCGGCGGCACGACCCTCCGCCATTTCGATTCCGAAGACATGTGCGCCAGTCACCACCTTCAGATTCCGCCGCCCTCGGATCGGATCAAGGTAACCATGCGCAGCACTTACCCGGCGACCCCGCCAAGTGGAGGTCTGGTAGTAACCGACGCCTTCCTGCTCTTCCTCATTGCAATCGGGATTCATCGACAACCCGGCCGCAACCGCAGAGGCCAAAAACTGATCCGTGATCGGAAACCGGACCCGCACGTCTGACACGCCGATCGGGCCGTCCGCCCCGTGCCATTCACTCGCACCCCGCTCCTGCCGTTCCATCTTCCTGAAGTAGGGAAGCACTTCATCGAATGACCATCCCGGCGCCGCCATTCCCCATTCGTCGAAGTCCTGCCGTTGCCCGCGGACATGGACGAGTCCGTTGATCGCCGAGGATCCTCCCAACCCCCGCCCGCGCGGCCAGGCAAGGCGGCGCCCGTTCAGATGCGGTTCCCGATCGGTTTGCAGGCACCAGTCGTATCGCGGGTCACCCATGGTCTTGAAATATCCGATCGGCACCCGAATCCACGGGTTCCAGTTCCGACCCCCGGCTTCGAGCAGCAGGACTCGGCTGGACGGATTGGTGCTCAGCCGGTTTGCCAGCACGCATCCTGCGGTTCCGGCTCCAACCACGATATAGTCCCAGTCGCCCTCGATCATCCGGCCAGCCCGTCAGATGAAATGCGGCACCTCTTTCTGCGTCGGCCCCACGGAGTACCTCGGTCTGGGTCTCGCGTCGCCCCAACGATCGGCATCCAGCGACTGCAAATGCACCGTGTTGCTCAGTTCCCGTCTCAAGGCAGGATCGGCCAAGGTCACCTTCGTTGCCTCAGACTGCATTGTCCGCACGAGCATATAGCCGCGCGGAAGGGCGTCTCCTGCGCCTCCAGCGGCGGCAACCAGGTCCGAAGGCAATTCGATGTCCGCAAGCGGAACGCCGTTCAGCGTCACTTCGCCTACATGATCATCAAGATTGCTGAGCCGCCAAGCGGCGCGCGCGGCGATGACGAGGCCGTTTGAAATGACATGTGCAGGCAGGATCAACGCACCGCCGCCGAGAGCCATAAGAGCGTAAGCCGGACAGGAAGAGGCATCCGCCCCGACCTCTTGCCAGCATTTGTGGGTCAAGAGCCCGAGCGGCTGCTTATTTCCGTCGACCAGCAGGCAGTCGACGACGATGTCCGGTGTCGTGATCTGGCCTTCAGGTCCGGTAACATGTGGTTTCAAAAGGAACATCAGCACACTCCTCAGACCGGTGCCCACGTGATCATGCGAATCTCGCCCAACTCACGCTTCATCTTCTGCCAGCTTTCGCCACCGTCAACGCTCTTGAAAATTTGCCCGAAGATCGTGGCGGCGAAGAGCAGGCCTAAATCTGCAGCATTCGTCCCGATGGACCAGATCGTGGAATTTGCCGGATGTGACATCTCGCATTCCGCCCAGCTCTCGCCAAAGTCCTTCGAGATCAGCAGTTGCCCAGCCTCACCTGACGGCTTGTCGCCGACCGAAGCGATGACGGTGTCGGAGTTTTCCGCCGGTTGCTTGAGCGAACGAAAGTAATCCCACTTTGCCTTCGGTACGACGAGTTGCTCCCAGGTGGCGCCGTTGTCGTCCGACCGGTGAACCCCGTCTTCGGTCGAGCACAGCACGGTACGACTTCCGTCTTCACGGTCGCGGAAGACCAGATCATGAGTGTCATTGTCGTGCAGGCCGCGGATGATCATTTCCCAGGTCCGTCCACGGTCCGTTGACCTGAACACTCCATCGATCTCCACCGTTATCCAGATGGTGTCGTCGTCCTTCGGGTCAAAGTGGACCGACGTTACCCTCGATGTGTTGATGAACCAGCATTCCGTTGAGGCATCGAGGTTCGAACGCATCCAGGTCGCGCCGTTGTCTTCGGAGATGAAAATTTCAGCAGGTCTCGTCCCGCAGACGATGCAGTTCGGGTCAACGGGGGATTGCGCGATCTTTAGGATGTGAAGCTCTTCCATTGGTGAGGGGACATGGTCGAACCGCTTGGATTCCTCGCTGAAGCGATAGAGACCCTGATCGGATCCGACGAGCAATTCGCCCGGTCGAGCGGAATGGGTGCAAATTGCCCATGTGCGCGCCTCGTTGTAAAATCCACCGGTCGGGGTAAGAAGACGGTTCCAGCTGGCACCTTCGTCCTCGCTGAACCAAACGCTTTGCATTGTGGCGGCATACGCCTTGTAGGACATTTGATCCCCCTCAGACACTCGTGCCCACTATGGTCCCACTAGCGTTCATGTCAATGGTGCACCCGCCCTCGCTGCAAAAAATTCGCGCTGTCTTGCAGGAAACAAGCATCGTACGACAAACGCGGCTCGGTACAGCATCCGCACAATTGCACGCATCTGCCAGGTACTTGAATCCATTCATGGCTGTGGCATCAAGAGCTTCTGCATGGACAATGCGAGCTGGTATGAAGACGTGATGAAGTTCAGACCGTCCACGAAACCAATGCCTTGCCGCCATTCGCCGACAAGAGCATTCTTGAGTGACGGACACGGGCAAGAAGCCTTGACCATGCAGTGCCGCTTCACTACCGCGTATGCTGTCTGAGTTGGCGCACAAGGGAACCAATCAATGGTGATTGCACCATATCCAACTGGACGCTTTCGGCGTACACGGCGAACGGAGGCGCTTAGGCGACTGGTTCGCGAGAGCACGCTTTCTGTCGATGACCTGATTTGGCCCGTGTTCGTGCGCGAAGGCATGGATGACGAAACGCCGATACCGGCAATGCCTGGCGTTATGCGGCTGACGGTGGACCGGTTGGTCAAGTCGGCGCGTGAGGCCGCGGGCGTGGGCATTCCGGCAATTTGCCTGTTTCCGTACGTCGACGCTTCTCTGAAGACCGAACAGTGTGAAGAGGCATGGAACCCGGAAAACCTGTCGAACCGCGCCACGCGCGCTCTCAAGGATGCCGTGCCGGAGATCGCGGTCATGACCGACGTGGCGCTCGACCCGTACAATGTCAACGGCCATGACGGCATCGTGCGCGACGGAGAAATCGTGAACGACGAAAGCGTGGAAGCCCTTGTCCGGATGGCGGTAGCGCAGTCCAAGGCCGGAGCCGACATACTCGGTCCGTCTGACATGATGGACGGGCGCATCGGGGCAATGCGGCAGGCCCTGGAAGCCGCCGGCCACCAGGGCACGTGCATCCTGAGCTATTCGGCGAAATATGCGAGCGCCTTCTACGGTCCGTTTCGCGACGCAGTCGGAGCGTCTGGGCTGCTTGTTGGCGACAAGAAGACGTACCAGCTCGATTCTGGAAACTCGGATGAAGCGCTGCGGCTGATCGAACGTGACCTATCCGAGGGCGCGGACATGGTGATGGTCAAGCCGGGATTGCCGTATCTGGATATCTGCCGCCGAGCAGCGGACGCTTTCGGCGCCCCCGTCTTTGCCTATCAGGTTTCTGGCGAGTACGCGATGATAAAGGCTGCAGCCGAGAACGGATGGATAGATGGTGACAAGGTCATGATGGAGAGCCTTGCTGCCTTCAAACGGGCCGGCTGCGCCGGCATT
>JAJEAC010000185.1 GCA_022824315.1 Silicimonas sp. | reverse complement strand
CACTGATCTTCATTCCAATGCAAACGCAGCGGCCCTCCTGCCCGGAATGAGTCTTGTACTGAATCGTCGACGTGCCAAATTGGCGGATTTCGATCAGGTTCGCGCGTGATCGACGCTTTTTCGGTCATGCCATCACGCATTCGCGCCCGTGGGGCAGTCGTGCAGTGAAGCCATTGAGCCCGGACCCTCGCGATTTCTGGCGTCACATTTGCTGATTGACCCTGCCCGATCCGCCTCACTGAGCATGCCTGATGCCACGTTCCGGGCTGCGCCATTTCCACGGAGTTGGCAGCGGTACCCAAGGCAACCGGAAGCCCGTGAACGATTTCGGCATCAGCCGGGAGATCCGCCCATGATCGAAGGACACCTGTCCATTCGCTTTTCCGCCGAGCGCCGGGAAATCATGAAGCTTTCGGGCCTCGCCGTTTCACCGGCAACCGAATTCCTTATGCTGCAGTCTGGCGCGGCAAGCATTCCGGCAAACGGGATCAGGGTGGAGGACTCACTCGGCGGCATCCTCGGAACTGACGAAGGCGACGACGGTGCGGCCTTCTCCGGCAATCTGCCTGAGCAGCTCGTCAATCGCCGACAACGGCAGCTGCCCATACAGATTCTTTATGGTCTCTGAATCGGGAGGCTGCCGCCATTCGGACAGTCTCGCTATGGCAAGCGTCTTCATGTACTCGGACGCTTCGGCCTCGTCGTCCCAGTCCGGCCACTGCCGGGCATGCTGCCGGAGAACCCGGTCATGGGTCGCCTGCGGGATGCCTGAACGTGCCGCTTGCGCCAGCGCCTACTCAAACGCTTCCACAAGCCCCTGCAGCGTCACTCCATGATCCGGGTGGGCCACGAACGACAATTCCGCGTGCCGCCCGTCAATTGCGTGAACCCACAAACCGATGGACCGGGCAATGCCCTGATCGAATTGCAGGGCCTTCGCCAGTCCCCCCGGACGGCTGGCGCTCAGGATCATGCCAAGCAGTCCGGTCCGGGATGCGAGAACCTCATAGGGCGTTTCCTCGTTCAGTCGAACCACCCGGGAAGCACCAAAAACCTGGGGGTCAATGCGCTGTGGTGAAGAAGGAATCATGATCCACCGTCTGAAAACGCGGTGCTCCGACGTGGCTTGATGCAACTCCTGCCTGGCGGCGAGTTCAATTGACCCCCAGGTTTTTGGTGCTTCCCGACCACCGCTTATCTCGTGCACGAGATAGGCGATACTCTCGAGGTCGTCTGCGGTCTTAACGGCCGAGGACGGTGTCGATGCCGGCCAGCAGCAAATCGAGCTTGGCCGACGAGATCCGGCCCGTGCGTTCTTCGAGAAGCGCCCGGTCGAGGGCGACGATCTTCGCCGCGTTCACGACCGAATCCTTCGGGAGGCCCGTCATCGCTGCTGTCAGCAGCAGGTTTCCCGGTGCGGCAGCCCACCGAAGATTGCTCGTCAGCGGAACGCAGACTGCCGTGGCCAGTCGGCTCCGGTTCAGCGCATCGCCCTGAACAACGACGACCGGTCGGCGAAACCCCGGCCCGGATCCCGTCGGCTCAGGCAGCTCGGCCCAGCAGACGTCGCCTTGGGAAATCACCATTCGGTGTTGGCGAGCACCTGCCGTCCGGCGGCGGCAAGGAAGGCGTCATCCTTCCCGCCGATCTCGTCGCATGCCCGGTTCATGGCGTCGGTGACCTCGTCCTGCGCCCTGCGTGCAAGATACTCGTCGAGCGCTGCGGCGTACACTTCGCTCCGGGTCCGCCTTCCCTGCGTGGCCAGTCGCTCGGCGCGTTCGAAAATGTCATCGGGGATGGATACAGCGGTCTTCATACCTGCAGTATAACCCCTTGCCTCGGGATACGGTCAAGGGGTTCGGACGAGATTCCGCGCGGCCGCTGTCAACGCATCCTTGCAATCCCCTTCGCCAAGCACGGGGCCACGAATCCACTTTCTGGAGTCCTTGACCGGGCGATTCTCGCTTCATGTCTAGGGTTGGGCAGAAAGCAGAAAGTTCCTCTGGAATTTCCGCTTAGTTTCGTCCAAACAATCGGCGCAAATCACTCAAGATGTCCAACACCGCATTTGCGTCGGCGATTGGTCGATCGTGATCCCGTTGCGGCTTTCGCATGAGCCTTGCCGCATAGATCGCCGCCAGGATGTTTCCTCCCGCCAGAGCAATGAGTATCCACCAGAGCCCGATCTCGGGTCGATTCCGGCACGGGGGTGCGCTAACCCGCAAATCTCACCAAAATGGCTGGCATGGGACCGCTCTCCGCGATATATGTAATTTTGTCAAGAAGTTACATGCACCGGGAGGGCGGAACCCATGTCGACAGGGTGTAACGGCAATTCGATCGTTTTTCAAGGCCACGGCCGCCGCGAAGTGACGGCGAGCTTCGACGGCGGGCGGCTTTCGTCGGGCGGCTTTCGTCGGACGGCGGCGCGCTGCTCCTGCGGGAGGCCGACAACGTGTTCGGCGTGACCGGACGGCTCGCGGGATGCTTCTCGGACCATCGCGACCCCGAGCGCAGCGAGCACGAGCTGGACTGTCTCGTCGCGCAGCGGGTCATGGCGATCGCTCTGGGGTACGAGGATCTCAACGATCACGACCAGCTGCGCGACGACAGCGTGCTGGCGCTGGCCGTCGGTCGCGGCGACATCACCGGCGCCGACCGGGTGCGCGAGCGCGACCGCGGCCATCCGCTGGCCAGTTCGAGCACGCTCAACCGGCTCGAGCTTGGCATCCCGGACAAGGCGGCGGGCGACCGCACGAGCGCGGATACGCGTTCGCGCGCAACGTATCCTGAAGGATTGCGGCAATCCCCCGATCTGGAACAGAATGCCGTGCGAGCTGCAATTACAATGGCTGGCACAATGTTGATGAAGATGCAGCCTGCCGACGATCGCGATGCGAGGAAGACATCCTGATGCTCACGAACCTTACCATTCGGAATTTCAAGCGCTTTGACGAAGTGGATGTCGAATTGGGCAATCCGGTCGTGTTCGTGGGTCCAAACAATTCCGGCAAAACGTCGGTCATGCAGGCACTCTCGCTTTGGAGCATCGGCGTCAAGCGCTGGAATGAAAAGCGGGCGGGGAAACGCGCACCGGAAAGGAGGCCGGGCGTCACGATCAACCGACGGGATCTGCTTGCAGTACCTCTTCCCGTCGCCAACCTGCTCTGGCGCGATCTGCATGTGCGCAACGTGACGAGGTCGAGTGGTGGGCAGCGAACGGAAAATGTCTGGATCGATATCCTTGTAGAGGGCGTCACCGGTGACACGGCTTGGGCTTGCGGTCTCGAGTTCTACTACGCGAACGAGGAGTCATTCTATTGTCGTCCGCTCCGTCTCGATGACGGCAGGCACCCCGGCCGCATGCCAGTCCCCGAGGCCGCAGCATCGGTCGATATCGCGTTTTGCCGCCCATGTCCGGCCTTTCGGCTACGGAAACACGGCTTGACCAGGGAGCGGTGAAAGTTCGCGTCGGCGAAGGCAGAACCGCCGAAGTTCTCCGAAATCTCTGCCTTCAGGTGGCAATGGAGGACACGAGTCTCTGGGTGGAAATCGTCGAGAGAATGGCGGAGCTCTTCGGCACGGAACTGGAGCATCCTCGCTACATCGAAGAACGTGGCGAAATCGCGATGGGATACCGGGAAGGGAAGTCTTCACTGGACTTGTCTTCAAGCGGTCGCGGACTTCAGCAAACACTGTTCATCCTCGCCTACATGGCCGCGCATCCCGGAGCCACGATCTTGCTAGATGAGCCGGACGCGCATCTGGAAATTCTGCGCCAGCGCCAAATCTACCGTGTGATCACCGATCTGGCGAACAGGCACGGCACCCAGATCATCGCTGCCAGCCATTCGGAGGTACTCTTGAACGAGGCGGCAGGCAAGGATCTTGTCGTTGCGTTTGTTGGCACGCCGCACAAGATCGAAGGGCGCGCCAGCCAAGTCCACAAGGCACTCTCCCAGATCGGATTCGATCAATATCACCAGGCAGAAATGACGGGATGGGTTCTCTATCTGGATGGTTCGACCGACTTGGCGATCCTTCATGCTTTCGCCGAGCGGCTTGGCCACGTCAGGGCCGCACGCGCGCTTGAGAGGCCGTTCGTTCACTACGTGGGCAACCAGCCAAAGAAGGCAGAGGAACATTTCCACGGGCTTCGGGAAGCCTTGCCGGATCTGCGGGGCGTAGCCCTGTTCGATCGTCTGGAAATGGGCCTGACCGACAATCCAATTCTCAGGCAGATGGTTTGGAGCAAATGGGAAATTGAAAACTACATGTGCACGGCGCGAACGCTCGAAGCTTTCGTGCGGGTGTCCGGCCGGAGCGAAGCCTCAGGTCCCCTGTTCGAGCAACCGGAATCGGAGAGGCGCGTGATGATCATGCGCGACGCGATCACCGAAGTCACGAATGCCATGCAAATGCTGGACAAGGGATCCCCTTGGGATGCCGACACCAAGGTCAGCGATGACTTCCTCGCCCCCCTGTTCAAGGCCTACTATGGGAAGCTCGGCGTGCCGAACTTGATGGAAAAGAAGCAGTTCTACGAACTGGCCCGGTTCGTTCCCGAGGAGGAGATGGACTTGGAGGTTCGCGACAAGCTCGATGCGATTGCGGACACCGCAGAACATGCAAGCTGAGCGTCCGTCCCCCAAAAGTGTTGCGCAAGCAACTTAATCCCGGGATTCAGTGCAATAGGGGTGGTCACGGGCCTCATGGAACTCCATATTGGGAGGCAAGGCTTGCGACGTGTCGACGAAACGACCGCAAAGAAGAAAAGGCTGTTACCCATGGCTACAGACAGACAGAACTTGCAGGACGTGTTTCTGAACCACATCAGGAAGTCGAAGATTTCCGTGACGGTATTCCTGATCAACGGCGTGAAGTTGCAGGGCGTCATCACGTGGTTTGACAACTTTTGTGTCCTGCTGCGGCGGGACGGCCAGTCACAACTCGTCTACAAGCATGCAATTTCGACCATCATGCCGGCGCAGCCGATTTCGCTATATGACAATGAAGAAAAAGACCACGCTGTCGAGCAAGGAAAAGAGTGAACAAGCATGACGCCGGGCGCGTGCGGGCCCTCGTGCTTCATCCGGACATTCGAGGCCAGGGACAGCGGCGTGACCCGACCTTGGCGCTTGAAGAGGCTGCCTCGCTTGCGGCGGCGTTGCCAAGAGTCGCGCTTGTGGGCGCAGAACTGGTGCGGCTCCCGCGCGTTGCTCCCGGGATGCTGTTCGGCAAGGGCAAGGTCGAGGAAATTCGTGCGATTGTCGATGCACGGCACGTAGATTTGGTTCTCGTGAACGGGCAGGTCAGTCCCGTGCAGCAGCGAAACCTGGAGGGGGCGTGGAAGGTCAAGCTTCTGGATCGCACGGGTTTGATCCTGGAGATCTTCTCGGACCGTGCGGTGACGCGCGAGGGTGTGCTGCAGGTCGAAATGGCCGCACTGTCCTATCAACGGACGCGCCTGGTTCGGGCATGGACGCACCTCGAGCGCCAGCGGGGAGGTCTGGGATTCGTGGGCGGTCCCGGAGAAACACAGATAGAGGCCGACCGCCGAGCCATCGACGAACAATTGGTGCGTCTCAGGCGTCAACTGGAAAAGGTCTCCAAGACGCGCGGCTTGCACAGGGCGGCGCGAGCAAGGGTTCCCTTTCCGGTCGTGGCGCTCGTTGGCTACACGAATGCGGGCAAGTCGACGATCTTCAACCGATTGACTGGGGCGGGCGTGCTGGCGAAGGACATGCTCTTCGCAACGCTTGATCCTACGATGCGAGTTGTACGGTTGCCCAATTCGGGCCAAGACGTGATTCTGTCTGACACGGTCGGTTTCATTTCTGATCTTCCGACACAGCTTGTGGCGGCGTTCCGCGCGACGCTCGAGGAGGTTCCGGTGGCCGATGTCATCCTGCATGTCCGGGACATCTCCCATCTCGAGACCGAGGAACAGCGAGGCGACGTGCGCGCGATCCTGGAGAATCTCGGGGTTGGCGAGGAGAGCGTCGTGATCGAGGTCTGGAACAAGACCGACCGCTTGGACGAGGATGCACGGGCATCGCTGGACACGGTCGCGTCACGCAGAGGGAACGCGGTGATGATCTCTGCGTTGGACGGGGTCGGCATCGCGCCTTTATTCGAACGCATCGAAGCCGCCCTTGATGTCGGGCGAAGCCGTGCCGTGATCGAGATCACGCACATGGAGGGACGAAAGCGCGCTTGGCTATATGATCAGCGCGTTGTGGTGAGAGAGACCGAGAGTGAGGCCGGAAGCACGATCGAGGTGAACTGGACATCGTCACAATCCATTCGATATGCGAGGCTTTGAACGGCTGTTTCCTCATTCGCTCGGCAGCAGCCACGTGGTTCCGATCGAACCGGCCCTTGCCAGATCCGGATCGAGCACCATCGGGATGTATTCGCCGCGCCGCCAGAGTTCACCCAGATCTTCATAGTGGGGGCTCAACGGGTGCCCCGACTGCCCGGTGGAGATCACGAAGACAGAGCTGTCAGGATCTGCAAAGTCGTATACACCACGATACCCGGCCCCGCGGCGGCTGAGAAAGGGCTCGGACCCGGCACCGACGGTCTGGCCACGAAGCAGCGTATGGTCTCCGCCAGACGTCGACTGGCGGATGTTCACGAGAGCGGCCAGCCATCCGCTTTCTCCAAGCACAGGGTGCTTGTGGACGGCTTCATGCGCGTCACCCCATCGCAGCGTTTCAAGCGGTACGCCATATGTCTCGTCGATCCATAGCAGCGCATCGTCAAGCGAGAGTCGTGCGATGTCCCCGCATGTCTCGACATCTTCGGACTGGATCACGTCGCACCACGCGCCCGCTCCTTCGACGTTTCGGAAGACGCGTTCGAGGAAAATCGGCTTTGCGTTCGGAAACCTGTCCGCGAGCGGGCCGAGTTCATCCCTGATCAGCCGGTCCTGCAACCGCTGCATCCAGGCCGCATAGATCAATGGTTCCGGGATATGCTCGTTCATCTCACCGTTCCAGCCGGCCAGAAGATCCAGGGCGTCACTGCGTAGGCGCTCAACCGTACCGCTCTCCGCAGCTTCACCTGTGAACCAGAGGTCGCGTGCGATCAACGGAAGCAATGTGCGCGCGGTAACGGAAACGGCGTCAAGCTGCGCCTCGATGAAACTTTCGCGCGTGTGGACCTTTCGGCTTTCCATCAGGCGCTGCCATCTCTGTATCCTTTGCGTGTCGCCCCAGCGATGACTGACATGCAAGGGGTAGGCCCGATCCGTTATCTTGTTGTTGGTGTTTCCGATTATGCCGTTGGCCGGAATCCGGAACTCGGGATTCGTTGAGTAAGGGAGGATGCCCAGCCATCGGTTATCCGAATGCCAGCCCGGTGTCGGAACACGACCGAGAGTCTGGTTTCTGGCCGAGCGGCGGGGCATCGCCCCAATGACCTTGAGCGCGATCCTCTCAAGGTCGACGACAACGAGATTTTGCGGCGGTGCAACGAAATCCTCACCCGCTGAAATTGCCTCGTCTATGTTTCCGGCGCGCATGATTCCCATCATGGCTTGCGCTGACGTGTCGGCGGCATCCAGTGCAGTCCAGGCAAGGGCCGCGACATGACCGGACGGGACGATGGATGCAAGGTCGTAGCTGGAGTTGGACAGGATCGGGCCGTTTTCGCTCCATCTCAGCGTAACGGTTACGGGCTCCGAATTCTTCACGTCTATGATTGACGGGCGCGATTCGAGCCGTTTCCATCCGTCAGGTGCGAGGACCTCGTTCGGGTCGTCCGGGTTCAGCTTCTCCAGAAAAATGTCCTGATCGTCGGCATAGGTATAGGTGAGGCCCCAGCCGAGGTGCTCGGACCGGCCGGTCAGCACGACTGGCATGCCGGGGATTGTCCCGCCGATCACGCCGCCCGTGGCCAGTTCAAGCCGCGCCAGGTACCAGATTGACGGAGCCGTAAACTCAAGATGCGGGTCGTTTGCAAGAAGGGTGCCGCCCGCCGCCGACCTTTCGGGTGCCGCCGCCCACGCGTTCGATGCGCCTTCGGCTCCAGGTGGCGGGACGGGCGAAAGCGGAATGCGGGGCGCAGAGGCCGTTGCATGCCGGGGCAAAGGCGTGCCGAAATGCGCCGCGAAATCGGAGGTGGCCGTAGTGTCGTCATCTGGCGTGTCGGGAAGAATGTCGAACAGACGCGCCTCCGGCAGAATGCCGGAAAGCTGCGCGCGCAGCACCTCGTCACGAAGATGTCCGGAGAGCCGCAGGGCCATGAGCTTTCCGATGACGATCGAATCGGCGGGTTGCCATAGTGCGATAACGGGCTCGAACAACCAGAATTCGGGTGCTCCGCGACCTCGGGTGCCCGTGTTGACTTCGGCCAGCCAGGCATTGACCCCTGCAGCGTATGCCTCGAGCGCACGGCGCGTGTACTCATCCTGCGCGTCAACCGAGGTAACTGCCTGCGAATAGAAGTCCAGCCTTCGCATCAACTCGTCGATCGGCAATGTGCGGGCTCCGAAAATTTCCGAAAGCTGACCCTGCGCCGTGCGTCGCAACATGGTCATTTGCCACAGCCTGTCCTGAGCATGTGCCAGACCAAGACCGAAGTACACGTCTTCGTCTGTTTCGCCAAAGACATGCGGAACGCCTGCGTTGTCGCGCACGATCTCGACGGGAGCGGTTATCCCGGAAACCGGCAGGGTCTCCGAATAGTCCGGAATCGAACGCGACAGAAGCCAGTACAGACCCACGGAAAGTGCCAGCCCCAAGGCCAGTAACCCTGCAACGATTCGAGTAAGCCAGCGAAAGAGAGCGACCATGAATGCCTTGTTGACTGTGTCCGCTTGTGCGGTAGGAAGTTCGGCACGCAGAGATTATGCCGCAGCGAGGGGGGATTCCATGCCAATTTGTGCGTTCATAGGGCTTGGCGTCATGGGATATCCGATGGCGGGTCACCTGGTTGCCGCAGGACATGACGTCACCGTCTACAACCGTACCGGAGCCAAGGCCGAAGCTTGGGCCAAGGAGCATGGCGGCGGATTTTGCGCAACGCCCCGTGAAGCGGCTGAAGGCGCGAACTATGTCATGACCTGCGTCGGAAATGACGACGATCTGCGCTCGGTCTGCCTTGGGCCCGACGGGGCCTTTGCGGGAATGGCGGTGGGGTCGATCTTCGTGGACCACACAACGGTTTCGTCCGACGTCACGCTCGAGCTTTGCGAGGCGGCCGAAGAGCTTGGCCTGTCCTTCGTTGACGCTCCGATAAGCGGCGGGCAGGCAGGAGCCGAGAGCGGCCAGCTTTCTATCATGTGCGGTGGTGACGAGCACGCGTTCCGTCGCGCGGAACCGATAATGCAGGCATATGCACGGATCTGCCGCAGAATCGGTGAGAGCGGCTCCGGGCAGCTGACGAAGATGGCAAACCAGATCGCGATTGCGGGACTCGTCCAGGCATTGTCCGAGGCACTTCACTTTGCTGAAAAGGCGGGCCTTGACGGGCGTGCGGTGGTCGAGGTCATCAGCCAGGGTGCCGCTGGCTCTTGGCAGATGTCAAATCGCCACGAAACCATGCTCGACGATCACTTCGAGCACGGTTTCGCAGTGGACTGGATGCGGAAGGACCTGGGCATTTGCCTGGATGCTGCGAATCAGTTCGGTGCCAGCCTTCCGGTGACGGCATTGGTCGATCAGTTCTACAAGGAGGTGCAGAAGATGGGAGGAGGGCGCTGGGACACCTCCAGCCTGTTCAAGCGCCTTCGGGAGCTCGATTGAAGGTCAAGTTCTTGCGCCCGCCGTTTTGGGCGACGAATGATGCAGGTCAGGGAATGATCCGCGTGTACTTCGTGCCCGTCACGGATGCCCCCGCGAGAAGTCCGGCCTGACCGAAGACGATGCCGATAATCGGGGCGAGAGCGGTCGTGGTTTCGGCACCTATGTTGCCGCCGATGTCTTTGGAGACGTATTCGATGTCCGCGCCTGCAGCCCATCCCTGTGATGCGCGGAAATTCGAGAGCGCCTCTTCGGTCATGAAGAACAGGATATGCGCGTATTGTTGCGCGCCCGCCTGGAGACCGAAGCTTGCTTGTGTCGCCGAATAATAGTCCACGGTGGCGTCATTGATCCTAAGCGCGCCACGCCCGTAGGCACCGCCGTACAGGAAGCTTGCTTCCGTCACCAAGGGCATGACCAGCATTCCCACGGACTTTTCGCGGAGTTCCCTGGTGCTTGGATGGTTCGAGTCGATGAACGCCAGCGCTGCATCTGCGCGCGCATCGACCTTTGCTGCACCGCTGCGGCCGCCACTGCTGCAGGCGGACAATGCAAGAGTTGCTGCGGCACCCGATAGCAGGATGCGACGGGGGATGGATATCATCAGAACTGCCCTCTTTTTTGACTGTTGCCTCACTGATGGCCTTCACAGCCATTCTTGTCGGCACCATAGGAGTTGATGACCCGAAAGTCACTTCAAATTTGCGCCAGCGTGCAATCTCGTGAGACCTGCCCGCATGATATTCCGGGAGTCATTCGGCCGCTCGCCAAAGGGGAAGACGATCCCTCACTTGGTCGCCGGAGGCCAACCTGAGGCATGCAGGATGCCATCGCACGGCAAGCCATAGGACTGGCCTCGTCTTCAGGCCACGTAGCGAAGGCTGGCTGTCGGGGCGGTTCTGAATGCGCGGATCACTTCGCTAGTCAGGTGCGGCTTGTTGAGCGTATAGAAATGAAGGTCCTCGACACCGCCGTCCAACAGGTCGCTGCAGAGTTCCGTGCAGACGGAAATCGCCAGGAGATCATGGCGGTCGTCACGAAGGGCGGTCTCGAAGGCGTCGGCCAGCCAGGCGGGAACATGTACGTCGCAGCGTTTCGCGAAGCGCTTCATCCGCGGCCAGTTCTCGATGGGCAGAATGCCGGGAATGATCGGCACGTCGATGCGGGCGGCGGCGCAGGCATCACGAAAGCGAAAGTAGCTTTCCGCCTCGAAAAAGAACTGGGTAATCGCTGACGATGCACCGGCGTCGACCTTGCGCTTAAGCCATTCGACATCCGCACCCGGTGCAGCCGCTTCGGGATGTGGATCGGGATAGGCGCTGGCGCGTATGCTGAACTTGTTCATTTCAGCTAGCGCCGTGATCAGTTCGCAACTGTCCTCAAAGCCGTCAGGATGGGGGCGGAACGTGCCGGTGCCGTTCGGCGGGTCGCCTCTCAATGCGACGAGCTCCCGAACGCCAGCGGCAGAAAGAGATTCCGCGACTTCCAAAGTTTCCGCACGGGTTGCGCTGCAGCAGGTCAGATGTGCCGCAACGACGAGGTTGAAGTGCCTCTTGATCGCCTTCACCGTGTCGAGTGTCAGGTCGCGTTGCGCACCGCCGGCGCCGAAAGTCACGGAGACAAAGTCGGGGTCGAGAGGAGCGAGTTCGCTTACGGCTTCCCAAAGCCGGCAAGACGCTTGGATTCCTTGGGGCGGGAAAAATTCGAATGAAAGGTTGGGTAGGGGCATGGGCTTTGGGTTCCTTTTGGCCGGGTAACTTGTGCCACGATGAAAATTGTGAGACAATTTCATAATATTCACAAAGATTATGAGGATTACACATGCACTTCGAGCTGCGCCATCTACGCACGATCAAGGCGATCCACGATGCTGGAGGTCTCGCGCGGGCTGCGGAGCAGATGAACGTAACCCAATCCGCCCTCAGCCATCAGGTGAAGGGGCTCGAGGATCAGGCTGGCGTTGAGCTTTTCGTGCGCCGCGCCAAGCCGCTCCGTTTGTCGGCTGCGGGTATGCGTTTCCTGAAGCTCGCAGATCGGGTGCTTCCCGAGGTGGAAGCGTTGGAGGAGGACTTTCGCAATCTCCGGCAGGGACGGTCCGGAAGGTTGCATATCGCAATCGAGTGCCATGCGTGTTTCGAATGGCTCTTTCCGGTTTTGGAGCAGTTCCGTCGTGCCTGGCCGGATGTGGACGTGGACATTCGCCCGGGCCTGGCCTTCGATGCGTTGCCCGCGCTCCAGCGCGAAGACGTAGACGTCGTTGTTTCTTCGGATCCTGAAGACCTGCAGGGAATCAATTTTTCGGCGCTCTTTGACTACGAGCCGGTCTTTGTCGCGTCCTCGCAGCATCCGCTTGCGGATAAGGATTTTGTCATCGCTGAGGACTTTCGCGACGAAACCCTGATCACCTATCCGGTGGATCGATCCAGGCTTGACGTATTCACGGAACTGCTCCTGCCCGCAAAGGTCGAACCTCGCGCGGTCCGCCAAGTGGAGCTGACGGCCGTAATCTTGCTGCTTGTAGCATCAAATCGAGGCGTGGCCGTCCTTCCCGATTGGGTGTTGCGGGAGGTGAAGTTTGATTCCGACTACGTGACCAGACCGCTGACCGAAAAGGGCATCACAAGGCGGCTCTATGCTGCGACACGGGATCAGGACACAAGCCAGCCATTCATGGCGTACCTGCTGCGCTTGGCACGTACGGAACCGCTGAAGCCTCGGCGCATGTCGACCTGATCCTACGCAAACTGGTCTCCTGTCCGCGTCAGAATGGTCTCGTCGTCTCCTGGAGCGATGTCACGCGGGTTGAGCGTACCTTGTTCAAGGGTGCCGGGTGCCGAACACGGCCATGCAACGTCGAGTGCAGATTGGTCTCAACACGTGGGAGACGCGTCATGCGTGAAGAAACGCCCTTCGGATCTGGCGTCAACGATGTGATGGCAGTCGTCCCGAGTTCTGCGGCTGTCCGCTTTGACCACCTGCACTCGTGGCATGTCCTTGAAGTGATCTTGGAGGGAACGACAAAATCATGGAGCGGCACAGGTGTCCCGATGCCCAAGATTGACGCAATCGCGACGGTCCGGCAAAGCCAGCGCTAGAGGCTTCAACTCGCGCCCGTTCTGGCTTGGCTGACAATCAATAATTGGGGTTGGCGAACCAAGGCTCGAAAACTCGTTGCACGGTTGGTTTTTGCGCCACAACGCCCGCGACACGATTTACGTTTGGAAATTCCTCGATTGATGGATGCCCCTTGGCCGGGCGCAGCCACGTGGTCAGCATGAACAGGTAGATGTCGGCTGCGCTGAAGCGATCACCCAGTACCCATTCCTTGCGGCCGATCTGCTGGTCGATTACCGACCAGGTCTCCCGTAGTCGACGGTTGCCACGCTGTTGCGCACCGGGCTCTTCTTTGGGGGGAATTGGCAAATCGGTCAGGATAGTAGGTGAGTTGAAACGCGTTCTGCACCGAGTTGGAAAAATAGACGAGCGTTTGAAGATAGAGCGCCCGTGTCGACTCGTTTATCATGGGTGCGAGACGAGATTCCGAGTGGCGGTCACACAAGTAGATCGTTATCGCGGCGCATTCATACATGGTGCCTGAATCGCACAAAAGCACTGGAATCCAGCCATTTGGGTTGATCTTCATTTGCTCGGGTGGCCGTTGTTCACCCTTCATGATCGACGTTTCGAGAAGCTCGTACGGAGCGCCGATTTCGTCAAGGATGACCCGGACGCCCATAGAGGCGCTCCTGGGCGCGTAGTAGAGTTTGTACATCACGGTTTTCCTGAGTGAATTCAGATGAGTTGCGCGGCTTCGCGAGCATTCTCGAATCTTGGCTCCAGATCAAGCGTCGCTGAAGCCGGGGCCGGCTACACCCAATCACTGCGTCGGTTCCTTTGGCCGCCATGCGCTGCCCGGCAGGTCGATTCGGCAGACAGGCACGTGTCAACGGGCCTGCGAGATTGCCGCAGGGCCAATTGGTCCGCGCCACTTTTTTCAAGCCTGACATGAAGTTGACATCGAATCTGGACACTCCCGCCGCCCGCCTGTATGGTTTCGGCGAATCAGTTGCGGGAGCCCGGACGTGGATCTTTCGGAGGTATCGGT
>JAJEAC010000205.1 GCA_022824315.1 Silicimonas sp. | reverse complement strand
GTTCTCGACGATGGCGATCTCCAGCACCTCGGCGTCGTCGAGGTCGCGGACGATCGCGGGGACCTCGTGCAGCTGCGCGCGCTGCGCCGCCCGCCACCGGCGCTCGCCGGCGACGATCTCGTAGCGGTCCGGGTCGCGGGGATCCGTCCGGAGGATCAATGGCTGGATGATCCCCTTCTCCCGGATCGACGCGGCGAGCTCGTCGAGGGCCGAGTCCGCAAATGCCCGCCTCGGCTGTCCCGGGTTCGGGGAGATCCGGTCGATGCCGACCGTCGCCTCGCCCGCGCGCGGCGCTCCCGGTCCGGATGCCGGCTTCGCTTCCAGGTCGGCCATGAGAGCCGATATCCCGCGCCTTGGCGCCAGACCGTGCCGCCGTTCAGCATTTCCCTTTGCCATGGTTTCGCCCCTCACGCCGTGATTTTCGTCTGCTTCACTAGCATCTCCTCTGCCAGAGCACGATAGGCCAACGCGCCCTTCGAGTCCGGTTCGTAGCCGATCACAGGCATTGCGTAGCCGGGAGCCTCTGAGATGCGGACGTTGCGCGGCACTACTGTATCGTAGACAAGGCCGCCCAAGGTCTCTCGGGCATTGCCTGCCACTTGCTGGCTCAACTTGTTCCGGCCGTCATACATGGTCAGGACGATGCCTTCGATGCGCAGGTCCGGGTTGGCTGTGTCACGCACCTGGCGAAGAGTCAGCATCAACTGCGACAGCCCCTCCAGCGCCAGGAATTCGGTCTGCAGCGGAACCAGGACGGAATCAGCAGCCACCATCGCGTTTACGGTCAGGAGGTTCAGCGCCGGGGGGCAGTCGATCAGCATGAAATTCAAGCCCAGCGCGTCTGTGTCCGGATGCCTCAGCGCGCTGCGCAACAGGAAGCTGCGCCGCTCCATCGAGACCATTTCTACGTCTGCGGAGCTCAGGTCGGTCGTGCCTGGCGCCACGTAGAGCCCCTCGACACCGCTATTCTGCACCACGCGTTGCAGCTCCATTCCCTCCAAGACCAGATCGTATGTCGTGTATTTCCGGAGTTCGTGCCCTATGCCCAGGCCGGTGGAGGCATTGCTTTGGGGGTCGAGGTCAACCAAGAGGGTCTTGTATCCCGTTTCCGCGAGCGCGGCTCCGAGGTTGATCGCCGTTGTCGTCTTCCCGACACCGCCTTTCTGGTTGGCGATCGCGATGATTCGCGGCCGCGGGCTCCGCTCAGGCACGCCTTATTCCTCCGATGCTCAGGATCACGGCCTCTTCATCCGTCTCGCTCGGACAAGTTTCGCAATCAAAACGCCAGTGTTCAAGCGCCTGTCCGATCTCGGCCTGCACTTTCTTCCCTTTCGGCAGGATTGCCCGGCCATCGGGCTTCAGGTGCCGATAGACATGGCCAAGCAGCGTCCCGAGAGGTGCAAGGGCACGCGCGGACACCACGTCGCCGAACTGCGGGTCCGCGTTTTCAAGCCGCTCCGACAAGACCTTGAAGCCGGTGGTTTGCCGCGAGAGCGCCCTTAGGAAAGCGGCTTTTCTCTGATCGGATTCGATCAGGACGGTCTCGGTCTTGTCCCGTGCAATGATGGCAACGACGGCTCCGGGAAAGCCTCCGCCGCTCCCAAGGTCGACCCAGCGACGTGCCGGTGGTGCCAGCCGGAGCAGTTGCGCCGAATCCAGGAAGTGCCGCGTCCACAACGTCTCCATCGTTCCTGCCGACACGAGGTTGATGCTCCTGTTCCAGTTCTCCAGGAGCTCGGCGTGAATCTCGAGCATCGCCAATGTTTCACGTGAAACACTCGTCCGGGCACAGAATTCGGCCTTTCCGGTCATGATGCGCGACGTTCGCCCATTCGAAGCCTTGCCAGGATCAACGTCAGCGCGGCAGGCGTCATGCCTTCGACTCGTCCTGCCTGCCCGAGCGTCTCGGGACGCACTGCCGTAAGCTTCTGCCGCAATTCGCTGGAGAGCCCGCTCAGGATCCCGTAATCGAAGTCCGGCGGGATCGCATGTGCCTCATCGCGCCGCAGGTTGTCGACATCCCTTGCCTGCCTCGCCACGTATTGCGCATAAAGGGCGTCACGCTTGAGCTGTTCCTGGATATCCACACGAATGTCCGAAAGTTCCGGACGAAGGGCCAGGAGGTCTTCAAAGTCGACATCCGCAAAGGCCAGGAGTTCCGGCCCAGTTCGCGCGGCACCGTCTCGTGAAATCCGGATTCCGGCATCCGCTGCCTCGGAAGCGGAAACGTGCACCTGCTCAAGACGCGACTTGCCGGCGTCCAGCGCCTCCATCTTCTTGGCGAACTCTGCTTGCCGTGCCTTGCCCACGCATCCGAGCGCGGTTCCGAGCGGCGTCAGGCGCTGGTCTGCATTGTCTGCCCTCAAGGAAAGCCTGAATTCGGCGCGGGACGTGAACATCCTGTAGGGTTCGGTCACGCCTCGCGTCACGAGATCATCCATCATGACTCCAATATACGAGGATTCGCGCGAAAACCTGGCCGTCTCGAGGCCCAGCGCGTCAGCGGCCGCATTGAGACCTGCAACCAGGCCCTGCGCCGCCGCTTCCTCGTATCCTGTTGTCCCGTTGATCTGGCCGGCAAGGTAAAGACCCTCGACGTCCCGCAGCCGCAATGTCGACACAAGCGCTCGCGGATCGACATAGTCGTATTCGATTGCGTAGCCCGGTTGCGCGATTTCCGCTCGCTCGAGACCCTCAATTGAATGCACGTACTCATGCTGCACGTCTTCCGGCAACGATGTTGAAAGCCCGTTCGGATAAACCAAGTCCGTGTCCAGTCCCTCCGGCTCCAGGAAGACCTGGTGCGCGGACTTCTCGGCGAAGCGCACCACCTTGTCTTCGATGGACGGGCAGTACCTTGGCCCGACACCCTCGATTGTTCCGCCATACATCGCCGATCGGTCAATGTTCTCCCGGATGATGTCGTGCGTCCTCTCGTTGGTACGCGTGAGCCCGCACGCGATCTGCCGCGCCTCCGCACACTGCGTCAGAAACGAAAAGAACACCGGATTCTCGTCGCTGGGCTGCATTTCCAGCCCGTCCCAGTCTATGGACGACGAGCGCAGCCGCGGCGGCGTTCCCGTCTTCAGCCGCCCAAGGGGCAGGCCGAAGTCATCGATCCGTTCCGCCAGAGCCACCGAAGGTGCGTCGCCAATCCGTCCGCCAGGCCGCGACGCGGTGCCGATGTGAATCACCCCACGCAAGAATGTTCCCGTGGTCAGCACGGTCGCTGCGGCCCCGATCTTGGTTCCGTCCGAGAGCATCACCCCGGCAACCCGGAACCCGTCCATGATGAAGTCCGTCACTTCGCCTTCGACAATGTCAATCCTTGGTTGATTTGCGATTTCTGCAAGCATTCCAGCACGATAGAGCGCCCTGTCCGCCTGGGCGCGCGGGCCTTGGACCGCTGGGCCCTTGCGCCGATTCAGAAGCCGGAACTGGATACCTGCCCGATCCGCCACGCGGCCCATGACTCCGTCGAGCGCATCGACTTCCCGCACAAGGTGTCCCTTGCCCAAGCCGCCGATTGCCGGGTTGCACGACATGACGCCGATTCCGTCACGCGAAAGCGTGACGAGAACCACGTGCGCTCCCCTTCGCGCCGCTGCATGGGCCGCATCCGCGCCGGCATGACCGCCGCCGACGACAACCACGACTGGTCGAGACTGTTTCACGTGAAACACCGCTTGTTACTTGCCAATGCAAAAACTTGCAAAGATGTCATCAAGTATATGCTCGACATCCACGCGCCCGACAAGGGAATCGAGTGCCCGGATGGCCGAACGAACCTCTTCGGCCGATATTTCTACCAGATCTGGCTCGCTTTCCAGTTGAATTGCAGCACGCTGCAGCGATTCAATGGCTCTCTTCATTGCAGTTCGATGCCGCTCCCGGATGGCAAGCCCTGCCGTGTTCGCCCGCGATTCCAGCCGATTTCCGATCTCGTCCACCAGCCAATCCAGTCCTGCGCCTGTCTCTGCCGAAAAATCCCCCTCGCAAATGTCCGCCTTCGGAACGGTCACGATGTCATCGCCCTGGGGCGTCATTGTCGGCGCTGCCGCGCGGCGCTCCGTCAGGATCACCCGAAGGTCCGCCTGTTCCGCACGATCACGGGCCTTCGCGACGCCAAGCGCCTCGATTTCGTCCCGGCTCTCTCGGAGTCCGGCCGTGTCCAGTACCGTGACAGGCAAGCCACGCAGGTCCATTCGAACCTCGATGACATCACGCGTCGTGCCAGCGATATGCGACGTGATCGCGGCGTCCCGACCTGCCAGCGCATTCAACAATGTCGATTTCCCCACGTTAGGAGGCCCGACGATAGCGACTTCGAATCCGTCACGAATGCGCTCCGCGATTCCGATGCCTGCACTTTCCTTCTGAATGTCCGACATGACGTCCGCAACCAGTTCCCGGACGTCCGGCCTCACGTCTGCGGGTACGTCCTCCTCTGCAAAGTCGATCGTCGCTTCAAGCAGCGCCGCCGCCTTGAGAAGACTTGACCGCCAACTGTTCGCCCGTACTCCCAAGGCGCCCGAAAGGACCCGCAGCGCTTGTCGGCGCTGTGCCTCGGTTTCTGCCTCGATGAGGTCGGAAAGGCCTTCGACCTGGGAAAGATCGAGGCGCTCGTTCTCCAGCGCTCGCCGCGTGAATTCCCCAGGCTCCGCGATCCTGTGCCCGGGTTGCTTGCCGAGAGCCTGCAAGACTGCTTCTACGGTCGCCAAGGAACCGTGCACATGAAGTTCGGCAACATCCTCTCCCGTAAAGCTGTGCGGTTTCGGAAACCAGAGGACGACTGCCTCGTCCAACATGGCGTCGCCGTCGGAAAGTACCCGGAACGAGGCACGGCGCGGCTGCGGTCGACCGCCAGCCAGCCGATCTAGGGCGGTTCCGGCATCGGGACCGGAAAGCCGCACGACGGCAACGCCGGACTTGCCCCGGGCGCTGCTGAGGGCGAAAATCGTATGGCCATAAGTAACCATCTGAAATATAACATAAAATCACGCATTCATCGAGTCGAAGAATTCCGAATTGCTCTTCGTCTGCTTGAGCTTCGACAACAGGAACTCAATGGCGTCTGTCGTGCCCATCGGGTTCAGGATTCGCCTCAGCACGAAAGTCTTTTGCAAGTCGTTCCTTTCGACCAAGAGGTCTTCCTTCCTGGTGCCGGACTTGAGAATGTCCATTGCGGGATAGACGCGCTTGTCGGCGACTTTCCGGTCCAAGACGATCTCGCTGTTGCCCGTTCCCTTGAATTCCTCGAAGATCACTTCGTCCATCCGGCTGCCCGTCTCGATGAGCGCCGTGGCAATGATCGTCAGGGACCCGCCTTCCTCGATGTTTCTTGCCGCGCCGAAGAACCGTTTCGGACGCTGCAGCGCGTTGGCGTCAACGCCGCCTGTCAGCACCTTTCCGGACGATGGCACAACGGTGTTGAACGCACGCCCCAGACGGGTGATTGAGTCAAGCAGGATCACGACATCCCTCTTGTGTTCAACCAGGCGCTTGGCTTTTTCGATGACCATGTCGCTGACCGCGACGTGTCGGCTGGCAGGCTCGTCAAAGGTTGAAGAAATCACTTCACCATTTACGGACCTTTGCATGTCGGTCACTTCTTCGGGGCGTTCATCGATCAGCAGGACGATCAGGTAGCATTCGGGATGATTGGTTTCGATCGAATGCGCGATGTTCTGGAGAATCACCGTCTTACCTGTTCGAGGTGGTGCCACAATCAGGGATCTCTGGCCCTTTCCGATCGGTGCAACAAGGTCGATGACCCGCGCCGACCTGTCCTTGATCGTTGGATCTTCGATTTCCATCGTGAGGCGCTCGTCCGGGTACAGCGGCGTCAGATTGTCGAAACTCACCTTGTGTCGAGCCTTCTCCGGTTCCTCGAAGTTGATTTTCTCCACCTTTGTCATAGCAAAGTAACGTTCGTTGTCGTTTGGTTCGCGAATGACGCCCTCTACCGTGTCGCCGGTACGCAATGCGAATTGCCGGATCATGTCAGGCGAAACGTAGATGTCGTCCGGTCCAGGCAGGTAGTTTGCTTCAGGTGACCGCAGGAAACCGAACCCGTCTTGGAGAACCTCCAGGACACCGTCGCCTCCGATCGTCCAATCCTCGTCTGCACGTTCCTTCAGGATCGAGAACATCATCTCGCCCTTGCGCATCGTCGACGCGTTTTCGATTTCAAGATCCTCAGCGAGACCCAGGAGCTCTTTTGGAGACTTGGGCTTGAGTTCAGAGAGATTGAGGCGATCAGCCATGACAAAGCCTTTCGGTCGTCCAAGGCGCGGACGGAAGGGAAGCAGGAGTGCAGAATTGCCAATGGTGTCAGGACGACACCTGCTACGCGTAACTAGTCACGACCAACCGCTGAGTCAACAATCGTCAAAACTTGAGCACAACCGAAAAGACGATGATGATCATCAGGACCGTTGGCACCTCGTTCATCAACCGGTAGTCCCGGCCCGTCAGTGCATTCGCACCCGTTTCGAGCGCCTTGCGCCTTTGCGCCAGCCAATGATGGAACCAAGTCATTGCGAGAACGGCGGCCGCCTTTGACCACGGCCAGATTTGGGACCAGTCGACAATTCCTGGAACTAGCAGCAACAAGAGGCCGAAAACCCACGTCGCAATCATGGCGGGGTTCATGATGACGCGTAAGAGCCGCCTTTCCATCATGACGAAGAGAACGTGCTTTTCGCCAGTGCAGCATGCTTGTTCAACATGATGAACAAAAAGGCGCGGAAGATACAGGAGACCCGCCATCCAGGAAATGACCGAAATGACATGAAGGGCTTTCAACCAAGGATACATGAAAGCCGGCATTTCAAGCATTCTCTTTCTCCTGCGGGCTTGGTTCCCAATCAAATATTAAGAATAAAAAAAGATTGTGGTGGTAGTAAGGCATGGGGACAAGTGGAATTCTTGCAATATGAGCCGAGTTATGCACACAGCCCAATGTCTGTTTGCTCTCGCAGCATGAGAAGCGGAGATTTCATGTTTCATCCATTGAAAAGAACCTCTTACCATGTTCTTGGTGTCTTGGAATGCTGTGAGCCATTGTGGGAAAGCCCTTGGAAAAAAGGGTTGTCCACAAGCCGCGGCAATCGGGCATCCACGGTGGATGGATCTTGCATGGGGCGGGACGGGATGATCAAGGACGGATGCAGGACCGGATTTCGGCTGTTCCCGCCCGGGGTTCGGTCGGAATATGCAGGAAGGCTTGCACAGAGTTATCCACATGCCTGAACGCCTGATTCTTGCCTCCGGTTCGGATGCACGTGCAGAAATGCTGCGCCGGGCGGGTGTTGCCTTTGACATCACGCCGGCACGGATTGACGAGGACGCAATCACCGCTGGACTTGAGGCCGCGAGTGCGGATCCCCGGGACGTTGCCGATGCGCTTGCGGAAGCAAAGGCGCGAAAGGTCGCGGCAAGGCACCCGGAGGCACTTGTTTTGGGTGCCGATCAAGTACTTGAATTCGAAGGGAGGATTCTCCCCAGACCGGACACCAAGGAAACTGCAGTCCGGCATTTGATGTCGATGCGAGGTGCCGACCACAAGCTCCATTCAGCTGCAGTCATCTATGAAGGCACTCGTCCGGTTTGGCGTCACATTGGCCAGGCGCGGCTGAGAATGCGGGTATCGTCGAACGCATGGATTGCGGATTACGTCGGCCGGAACTGGGACCACGTTCGGTGCTTTGCAGGCGCCTACAGGATCGAGGACGAGGGCGTTCGCCTCTTTTCCCGTATCGACGGCGACCATTTCGTTGTTCTCGGGCTCCCGCTCCTGGAAGTCTTGTCCTATCTGACGATGCGAGGCACGTTGCCGTCATGATGACCCGCGATCGGATTCCTCTTGCTGGCGTGATCGGTTCGCCAGTCGCGCACTCGAAGTCGCCTCGGATATTTCGCCACTGGCTGAATCGTTTCGATGTCCGCGGTCACTACATCCCGATGGACGTAGCTGAAACGGACTTGGAAGCCGCCATCCGTGTGCTCCCAAGGCTCGGATTTGTTGGTGTAAACGTCACGATACCTCATAAGGAGCACGTCCTTGAAATTGCAGATCTGGTGTCTGAGCAGGCGGCGGTGACAGGATCGGCCAACACGTTGGTCTTTCGTGATGACGGCACGATCCATGCAGACAGCACAGACGGCCATGGTTTCCTGGCAAACCTATGCAGCAATGTTCCCGACTGGGAACCCGGGCAGGGGCCTGCCGCGGTTCTCGGTGCGGGAGGTGCCGCGCGTGCTGTTGTCGCGTCGCTCCTGAAGGCCGGGGCCGGCGAAGTCCGGCTGTCAAACCGCACGCGCGCGCGAAGCGAAGCATTGAGGAGGGAATTCGGAGCCAGGATTCGGGTTTATGACTGGAACGAGGCCGGTGCGATGCTGAAGGGCGCAAGGACGGTAGTGAATGCAACGTCGCTTGGCATGGCAGGCCATGACGCGCTGCAAGTCCCGCTTGACGGTCTTTCACGTGACGCCGTTGTGTCCGACCTCGTCTACGTGCCGCTTGAAACCGAGCTTCTTGCGCAAGCGCGGCGGATCGGATGCCAGACGGTTGATGGTCTCGGGATGCTCCTGTTCCAGGCGGCACCAGGATTTGAGCGCTGGTTCGGGATTGCGCCGCACGTTGACGACCAGTTGCGCCAGGCCGTTCTTTCGTGACCTTTCCGACAGTCATCGGGCTCACCGGGTCCATCGGCATGGGCAAGACAACGACGGCAAGGATGTTTCGAGAGGCTGGAGTCCCGATCTGGGAGGCTGATTCAGCAGTGCATCGTCTCTACGAAGACGGCGGTGCGGCCGTCGCGCCGATCAGATCCCTCAATTCCGACGTGGTCCGCGCCGGCGCGGTTGACCGGGCAGCACTCTCAGACTGGATAGCCCGAGACAATGCCGCGTTGGACAGGATCGAGAGCATCGTTCACCCACTGGTGCGCGCGGATCGTGAAAAGTTCGTTCTCGAAGCAACCGAACCGGTGGTGCTGGTCGACATTCCCCTTCTCTTCGAGACCGGTGCGGAAGGGACCGTGGACATTGTCGTTGTCGTGTCAGTGCCCGAGGAATTGCAGCGCGAACGCGTCTTGGCTCGCCCGGGATGGACAAAGGAGAAATTCGAGCAGATCAGGACCCGACAGATGCCAGACGCGGAAAAGCGCCGCCGCGCTGACTACGTGATTGAAACGGCCACACTTGAAGCCGCCCGCAAGTCTGTTCATGATGTTCTTGAGCAGATCAAGGCCGGGCAGGCACATGAAGGAAATTGTCCTCGATACCGAAACGACAGGTCTTGATCCGGATTCGGGCGACCGTATCGTCGAGATCGGTGCAGTGGAGCTGCTCGGGCATGTACCAACGGGAAACACGTATCACCAATACGTCAATCCGGAGCGCGAGGTGCCCAAGGAGGCGGTTGACGTGCATGGCCTCACCGTCGACTTTCTGCGCGACAAGCCGGCGTTCGGCGCAATCGCAACAGACTTCCTGGCGTTCATCGGTGATGCGAAGCTGGTCATCCACAATGCGGCATTCGACTTGAAGTTCCTGAACTCGGAGCTCCGTTGGCAGGCCCTTCCGCAAATTGACGAGGCACGAGCAATCGACACTCTTGAAATCGCCCGGAGGAAATTCCCGGGCGCGCCAGCTTCACTCGATGCCCTGTGTCGGCGCTTTGGAATCGACAATTCGAAGCGGACCTTGCACGGGGCGCTGCTCGACAGCGAAATTCTGGCGGAACTTTACCTCGAACTGATCGGTGGCAGGCAACCGGATTTGCTGCTTGCCGTCGGGGACGAAGCGAAAGGTGCGGCGGAGGCAGACGAGCGGTGGCGGCCGGGGCCGCGCCCGGCCCAGCTTGGGTCGCGCGTCACACCCGAGGAAGAGAGGGCCCACGCTGAACTCGTGGCCAGGCTGGGCGAAGGTTCGGTCTGGCAACGACTTAGCTAGCGGGCGTGTCAGCGGCCTTGGATTCTCTCTGCTGCTGCTTGAGCCGCTCCCTGTAGAGCGTGACGAAGTCAATGATGTCCAGGTTCAGCGGCGGGAACCCGCCATCCCGTGTCATGTCGCTGACAATCCGGCGCACGAACGGGAACATCATCCGCGGGCACTCGATCATCAGGAACGGATGCAGCTGTTCGGCGGCAATGTTCTTGATCTGGAACAGCCCCACGTATTCGAGTTCCAGCAGGAACAGTACATCGTCACTGTTCTTGTTCTTCGACGTAATGCTGTACTTGGATGCGACCTCGAACCGGTCGTCATCGCCGATCTTCCGGGAATCGATCGTTACCTGCGCCTGGAAGTCTGGCCGGACTTCCGCATTGACGGGCTTCCGCGTAACGATGTTTTCGAATGACAGGTCGCGAATGTACTGCCCGAGGACCTTCATTTGCGGCACCTGAGGCTCCTGCGGTGCCGAACCGTTCTCCTTCTTGGCCATTTGGGGACTCCGATGGCAGCCTTGAGACCTGCCGGGTTCTATCAGAGCGTCCGGCGGCGCTCAATGCCGCGTTCATCCACCGATCCGTTTGAGAATTCCTCGAATTCTCCGTCAACGACATCGGCTTCCGGCGGTCGGGCCGAGGATCCATAAGTGAATTCCTGAACGACAAGCCGATCCCTCACGAAGCGGAACGCGCTGCGGCGTACCGCCGGGACCATCATGGAAAGCCCGATCGTGTCGGTTAGGAACCCGGGCGTCAGCAGAAGAGCGCCTGAAAACAGTATCATGGCGCCATGGGCAAGAGGCTCGGTCGGGTCCCTCAGATCATGAAGGCTGTCACGCAGTTCGGACAGTACCAGAAGGCCTTGACTGCGCACCAGGGCGGCCCCGAGCACGGCGGTCAGAATCACGATGGCCAGTGTCAGGCCGAGGCCGATCATCCCGCCCACCTGTATGAACAGGGCGATTTCGCACAGCGGTACCGTCAAAAACAGCAAGAACAGGCGCATATGCATCTCCTCCATTGAAGGCATCAGGTGGACTCGGGCACCAACACGCCCTACATATGTGTCCTGTCGACCGAAATCCAATTCCTTGTCGTTGAGAGGCCGAATGAGTTCTTCAATATTCCAGCTTCTGGTCCTCGCTGGCGTGGCCCTGTTCCTGATCTTCAAGTTGCGAAGCGTCTTGGGGACGAGAGGGGGCTTTGAAAAGCCCCCGGTTGCCGGGGGCGGCAGCCGACCCCGACCGGATTTCGATGTCATCGAAGGCGGGCCGGATCCTGACATCACCGACTTTGTCGAGGACGGATCGGACAGCGCCAAGGCGCTGGCGGCTATGAAAGAGGCAGAGCCCGGGTTCATGGTCGCAACTTTCCTGGAAGGCGCACGTGAGGCCTTTGAGATGATTCTCATGGCGTTTGAAAACGGCGACCTCTCGGAAGTGGAAGGCCTGATTTCCGAAGATATCGAAAAGTCGTTCGCGCCCATTTTCATCGCTCGCCACGAACGCCGGGTCACGGTTGAAGCGAGCCTTGTGGCAATTCGTGATGTCACGCTGAAGGACGCGACCTTCGATCAAGAGTCCAGCTTGGCCGAATTGACGGTTCGCTTTGTCTGCGAACTGACCTCCGTTGTGAAGGACCACATGGGCAAGATCGTTGAAGGCGATCCGAACGAGATCAAGCGTCAGAAGCACGTCTGGACCTTTGGCCGGACGATGGGTGCAAATGACCCGAACTGGCAGCTGGTCGCCACGATGGAATGAAGGGCCTTTTGGCCGCAGCCTCGTCTGCGCTGGCGCGCTTGGAGGCCGATGGACGCCATTCGTGCGCAAGGCGTTCCCTGATCAGGGGCGGAGAGACGCTGACGGAGAAAGCGCCGCAGGGCCGTCGGCAATGAGTCGAAAGCCTCGCGTCCCGAGCCCCGAAGAGGAACGTCTTTGGCAGCTCGTTGCAGGCGGCGCCAAGCCTCTCGACAAGAGGCGAACAAGAGAGATTCCTCAAGAACTTCCGAAGACGCGGCCGCGACCGGATGCAAGGGAGATCTTCGAGATCCCTGAATTTCGCATCGGCGAAAAGACCGCGCCTTCTCCCGCCGCCGCGGCCGCTTCCAGCCGAACAACGATTCGCATGGACCAAAGGAAATTCATGCGCATGAAACGCGGGAAGACCGCGCCGGACGTGCGGATCGATCTACACGGCAAGACGTCCGCGGAGGGGAGAGCGGCGCTCGTTTCGTTTTTGTTCGGCGCGCATCGAGAAGGGCATCGCACCGTTCTTGTGATCACAGGCAAGGGTCGCGAGAGAAACGACGCTGGACCCATCCCGCAAAGGCCCGGAATCCTCCGTCAACAGCTCCCTCAATGGGTTTCGAGCGCTCCGCTTGACCAAATCGTGCTTCAGTGCACCGAAGCCCATCCGCGACACGGAGGCTCGGGCGCCTTCTATGTCTATCTTGCGCGGCGCCGGTGAGGGCGTAACGAAATTTGTGATCACGAAAGTTGGCCGCACGGCAGGGCGGCGTTCGTCAATCGTCGCAGCGGCACCTCGCATGTACCGTGTTCAGAGAATGTAGCGGCTCACGTCGGAACCTTTCATGAGTTCGCCAAGATGCTCTTCCACGAACTCCGCGTCTACCGTGACCGAACTGCCGGACTGATCGGGTGCCGCAAAGGACAAGTCCTCGAACACGCGTTCGAGAACCGTGTACAGGCGTCGCGCCCCGATATCCTCGACGGACTGGTTCACGTCCGCCGCGATTCGAGCCAGCGCGGCAATGCCGTCATCGCTGAATGATACGTCCACGTCTTCCGTCGCCATCAGCGCGGAATACTGTCGCGTCAGCGCGTTGTCGGTTTCGGTCAGGATGCGCACAAAGTCGTGTTCAGTGAGGGCGCGCAAGTTGACGCGGATTGGCAGACGGCCCTGCAGTTCCGGCAAGAGGTCGGACGGTTTCGCGACGTGAAACGCGCCGGACGCGATGAACAGGATGTGGTCCGTCTTGACAGGGCCATGCCTGGTGGAAACGGTCGTGCCCTCGATGAGGGGCAGGAGATCCCGCTGCACGCCTTCGCGGGAAACGTCTGCCCCGCGTGTCTCCGAACGCGCAGTAACCTTGTCTATTTCGTCAAGGAACACGATGCCGTCCTCTTCGACCGCACGAAGCGCCTGCTTGGCGATCACTTCATCGTCGAGCAGCCTGTCCCCTTCTTCACTGACCAGGACGTCATAGGATTGCGCCACGGTCATTGATTTCTTCACCTTGCGATCAGAGAAGCCCTTGCCGAAAATGCTGCCAAGGTCGATGGCGAGACCGCCCTGTCCGGGCGGCAGTCCAGGAATCTCCATGCCGGAGAACGGGCTTGACTGGTCCTGGACCTCCAGTTCGATCTCCGTGTCGTCCAATTCGCCGCTCAACAGTTTCTTGCGGAACATTTCACGGGTTTGCTCACGTGCGCCCTCGCCGGCGATCGCGTTGAGCACGCGATCCTCGGCTGCGCACCGTGCCCTTTCCTTGACCTCGTCGCGCATATGTTCCCGCGTCATGTTGATCGACGCCTCGACCAGATCCCGGACGATCTGCTCCACGTCTCGGCCCACATATCCGACTTCAGTGAACTTCGTGGCCTCCACCTTCAGAAACGGCGCTTTCGCCAGCCGTGCAAGGCGGCGGGAAATTTCCGTCTTTCCCACCCCCGTCGGGCCGATCATCAGGATGTTCTTCGGATAGACTTCGTCGCGTATGTCGTCAGCCAGCCGCTTTCGCCGCCACCGGTTCCTGAGCGCAACGGCCACGGCGCGCTTTGCGTCTCTCTGTCCGACAATGAAGCGGTCAAGTTCCGAGACGATCTCCCTGGGCGTGAGGTCTGTCATATCTGCTCCCTGCAAGTCCCGCCTATCTAGGATTGTTACAGGAAAACGCAAGCGGATCACGGAACATGACGTTGACGTTGTCCATGATGACAGCCGTGCCATGCCATGCAATCTGAACCTTGGACCAATTCCTGAAGACGAGGAGACAGCAGATCATGATTGATCGTCGCACATTTCTGCTTTCGTTGCCGGCCGCAGGATTGGGCCTTGGCGTTGCCAGGGCCCAGAGCGCCCGCACCGGCATGTTTTCCGGGCGCTCGAACCACGACACGACGGGCACCGCAATCCTGGATGGCATGACATTGACGCTTGGTGACGACTTTGTCCTGGACCGCGCACCCGATCCCATCGTGGGTCTTGGGCGCGATGGAAAATGGGATCCGAACACGTATATGGGCGAACTCATGCAGAAGCGGGGACGGCAAGTGTACACCTTGCCGGCCGGAATAGATGCCGAGGACTACAACGAAGCCTATATCTGGTGTCGTGCGGCAGACGTCCCGCTTGGAATTGCGCCGCTGAGCTGAGTTCGGTTGCGCGGCCGCTGATCCGGTTGCGCTCGAACGGCCTGGAACAGGATTGCGGCCGGCGCCGCTCGGCGTGTGTCATATGACCTCAACCGTCAGGTTGCCGTTGGTGTAGACACATATGTCTGCAGCGATTGCCATCGCCTTTCGCGCAATCTCTTCGGCGCCGAGATCGCCATCCATCAGCGCCCGAGCCGCCGCCGCCGCATAGTTCCCGCCCGAGCCGATGGCAGCCACGTCGTGCTCGGGTTCAAGCACGTCACCTGCGCCGGTGACCACGTAAAGGGCGGATCCGTCAGTGACGATCAGCATCGCTTCGAGCTTCTGCAGGAACTTGTCCGTCCGCCAGTCCTTGGCCAAGTCGACACAGGCCCGCTGCAACTTGCCCGGAGCCGCCTCAAGCTTCGTTTCCAGCCGTTCCAGGAGCGTGAATGCATCTGCTGTCGAACCAGCAAACCCGGCGACCACTTCATGGCCGCCCGGGCTCATCCGGCGCACCTTCGTCGCCGATCCCTTGATCACGGTATCGCCAAGGCTCACTTGCCCGTCGCCCGCGACAACGACCTCGCCCCCCTTCCTGACCCCGATGATCGTGGTGCCGTGCCAGCCCGGGTTCCTGTGCGTCATCGTCATCCTCCTAACCCATGAATGCGCATGTGCGTGAGAGCTGATGATTCAGGCCTGAAGCAATGGCGCAGGACACCCGTCCGCAATATCGGGACCCTCGCATGACGCCGTTCCATCCGGTCGCCGGTCGAGATTTCCGGCAGGACCATCAAGCTTGCAGCGCCTGACCTCAGATCGATCCGTCGATCCAGCCCTTCAGCACGGATTTCGTCACCGCGCCCGTCTTGTTTGCGACAACCTCGCCATCCTTGAACAGGAAGAGCGACGGGATATTCCGGACTCCAAGTTCTGCCGCGGCATTCGGGTGCTGGTCCACATTTACCTTGGCGATCTTGACGGATGCGCCGTATTCGTCGGAAAGCTCTTCCAGGGCAGGGCCGATGGCCTTGCAAGGGCCACACCACTCAGCCCAGAAATCCACAACAACCGGAACGCCCGACTTCAGGACTTCGGCGTCGAACGTATCATCAGTAACGGCAACTGTTCCCATGGAATCCATCCTTGTCTGGTCAGGTCATGAACCTAGAAACGCTTGAACGGAAGGTCAAGATATGGTGGATCGAGCAAGCGCTTTCCGCACGATTGCGTGGGGAAGCAAAACCAGTTCGCAGGTTTCCGTCCAGAGAATGGCGACGTCGACTTCACGATCCGGGTAGATGAGTTCCAGCGCTTCAAGATACGCGCCCATTTGGCGAAGCAGGCCTTCGGGCGTGTCTTCAGGGCATTCCGGCACGACGGCATTGGTCTTGAAATCCACTGCCACGACGCGTCCCGGTCGCAAGATCAGCCTGTCGATCGTTCCCGAAATCGCGTGATCAAGCGTAAGCAGGTGCGCAGAGACATCCACCTCTGCCAAGGCGTCTCCGCCAAAGAGCCGGGGATGGCGCTCCAGGTTGGCAAGTGCCTGCGTGACGAGCTCGTCGATTTCGTCCGCCTCTGCCCTGTCCGGCCCGTGTGAGAGCAGACGCTCTGCCATCGCTTCAGGATCGCGCTGACCCGGAAGATGTTCCAGCAGCAGGTGGATCTGCCGACCGCGCCGGAGCGCGCGGCCCTCATCGGACGCGCCGCCCCCTGACACCTTTGCGCCGCCGAGATCGGACGGAGACGCCGGAAATACCGCGGGCTCGAATTCCGGCGCGTCATCAACCAGAAACCCCGGCAATGCTCTGCCATCAACGGATCGCGGGGCGGCGGAAACCGATTCTGGCCCAGGCCAGTGGCCGTGCTGAAGCCGCAGGACGTCGGGCGGCTCTTCACACGGGATCGCTCCGAGGGAGTGCAGGGCATCTTCAATGGACTTGTACCAGTTCAGGGGCGTGTCGGTCCTTGCCGCCCGCTCAACGCCACCCGCTATCAACCACTGCTTGGCGCGGGTCATGGCGACATAGAGCAGGCGATTGCGTTCCTCGATGTCTTCCGCCTTTTTCTGCACCTTGGCTTCGCGCAGCAGCTCGGGACACTCGTCATCTGGCAGGGACGCCAGGGGAATGCCGTCCGGACCGGAGACGATGCCGCCGGATCGCGCATGATCGGACGCCATCGTGTCCGGCAGAATGACAATGGGACTCTCAAGACCCTTTGCCCCATGTACGGTCATCACCCTGACCAGGTCCTCGGCCCCTTCGAGTCGGCGCTTGACCTCGATGTCCCCCGATTGCACCCGTGCCAGGAAGCCGGTCATGGTCGGCACGGCATCCTGCTCGAACGCCAGCGCCTGATTCAGCAATTCATCAATTCCGTCCTCGGCTTCGGGGCCAAGCCGTGCAAGGAGCCTTTGTCGACCTCCATGCCTGCCCAGGACATGTTCAAGCATTTCGTATGGCGCCATGAAGTCCACGGTGCGGCGCAAGTCATCCAGCATCGCGACCACGCCCGGAAACTCGTCGACTCGGTTGCGCAGTTCCGCCCAAAGCGGTCTTCCGGGCGGGCGCGACGATGCCAGCCGATAGAGGTCTTGCTCGCCCAATCCAAGCAATGGAGAACGCAAGGCCGAGGCCAGTGAGAGATCGTCCTCTGAAAGGGTCAAAAACGTCAGAAGCGCCAGAAGGTCCCGGACGGCGAGCTCCGCTCCGATCTTCAAACGGTCTGCGCCGGCAATTGGGACATCTTCCGCCTTGCAGGCTTGGATGATCTGATCGAACAGGAGGCCGCGTCGCTGCACGAGAATCATTATGTCTCCGGGACCGACGCGCCTGAAATCGCCGTCTTCGCCGGGAATGGACTCCCTGTCGAGCAGCTCGCGAACCAGTTTCGCGATTTCCGTGCCGAGCACGATGTCAGGCGCATTGTCGACAGGGCGGTCAACCGGATGATGCCAAGGCGGTTCTTCCATGGTTTCCGGCCTGGGGACGAGCGGCAGAAGATCCACGCGGCCTGGTTGGGCCTCGTGGAAAGCTTCATGGCGAGCGGCGGTCTCGCCGAGACCACCGAGTCCCGCGCAGACCTGGTCCACGACCCGCAGGATCGCCGGAGAGGAGCGGAAGGAACACAGCAGCTCGCTGGAGCACAGCTTGCCGTGAAGCAGCGTGTTGAATTCCGCCTCCTTGCGATCGAAACCTGCGGCATCCGCTCCCTGGAAACTGTAGATCGACTGTTTCTTGTCCCCGACCACAAAGAGCGTGCGGCCGCGATCCGGGTCGCCCGCCATGGCCTCTGCAAGGGCTCGCACGATTTGCCATTGCTCGGGACTCGTGTCCTGCGCCTCGTCGACCAGGACGTGTTCGACTTGGCCATCGAGCCGGAACAGCACCCAAGGCAAGGCTTCGGACGACAGGACGTCACGCGTTCTTCGAATAAGGTCGTCGAAATCCAGTACGCCGTTCGCCTGCTTGGCGTCGCGGTATGCCGGCAGGAACCGGTGCGCGAAGCGATGCAACGCGACGGACTTCGTGGCGGCGTCAAGCGACATCAGGTGCGCGCGTGCCGTTTCGACCCGCTCCATGACGTCGTTGAATCTCGGCATATGGGGCGCAAGGCGTTCCGACTCCCTGACCGCCTTGGTGGGGAGTGCACCGATCTTGGCCGCGAAGGGCGACTTCGCCGACTTGCCGTACAGCAGCACACCGGAGAGAGCCTCCAGCGTTGACCTGGAAGGCTGTTTCGGCAAGCCGGCAAGCACCGTCGAGAGCTTCAGGTCCGTCGGCCCCAACGGGTTTGGGAGCACCGACTGGAACTCTTTCAGGAAAGCAATTTCTCCCTGCCCAAGAGCATCCTTCAGGATCCGGTCGCAGGTGAGATCCGGGGACACGCCAAAGGCCTCGAATATCTTGTCAGGATCCTGCGCGGCTTCGAATGCGTCCTCTTCGCCGCCGACATCCTGGGCAAGCGGCACGAGGCTGTCATCGGGGTGAAACCGGGAAACGTCCACGAGCACGGACGGGTCCGTCTCCGCCAATTCATCAAGAACGTCACCGATCAGGCGGAGCTGCTGGGCGTCATCCATTTCGCGGAAACTTGGCGACACTTGCCCTTCAAGCGGAAACTGCCGCAGGACGGTTGCGCAGAGAGAGTGAATCGTCTGGATTCGGAGACCGCCGGGCGTCTCGATGGCGCGCGCAAACAGCGTTCTGGCTTCAGACAGGTTGTCCGGCGGCGATTCTCCCAAGCTGTGCAGCTCTTGCCGCAGCGCGCCGTCTTCCAGCATTGCCCACCTGCCAAGGGTGGCAAAGAGCCGATTCTGCATCTCGTTGGCCGCGGCTTTCGTATAGGTCAGGCACAGAATGTTGCGCGGGTTCGTTCCTTTCAGCAGAAGGCGGGCAACCCGGTTCGTCAGGACGCGCGTCTTCCCCGTGCCAGCGTTGGCGGACAGCCACGTGGATTGCAGCGGATCGGCCGCAGCCACCTGCACGGCTGTCGCTGCGTCCATCACTCCACCGGCCTCGGCCGGGTCGTGGCCGAGGCGTCCCACTCGCCGAACCGTGCGAGATGGTCGTAATCGCCCTGAAAGCGCATCTTTTCCATCGCGCGACGCGAAATGTAGCCTGTACCGGGACTCTGGTACCTTTCCAGCAAAGCTGTCAGTTCGGCGTGAACGGTACCGGTGTCGAAGCTGCCCTCCAGCTTGATTGCCTTGCGCTTGGGGGAGCGGCCGATGCTGATGTGAACGACCGAGCGGACAGGCGCTTCGGGAACGTCCTCGAATGCGCCCCTTTCCGCCATGACTGCCTCGATCAGGAGCTGGCGGTCGAAGTGGAGAATCTGCGGCTCGCTCGGGATGCCGCCGGTCTTGTAGTCATAGATGACCAGCTCCCCGCTTGAGAGCCGGTCAATCCGGTCCGCCTTTCCGGAAATCGCCAGGCCTGCCGCACCCAGCCGCAATTCCCCGCCGACCTCCGTTTTCCGGTCCCTGATCCCGGTGCGCCAGGCGGACTCTTCGGAGACGAGCCAGTCGGAAATCTGCTCAAGGTGTCCGCGCCAATGGGAGCGAACGGCCGGCCAGGGAACGTCTTTCCGGAATTCCTCATCGGCGATCTCCAGGAGCCGTTGACGCATGGCAGCGGCGTCGGCGACGGCGGTGTCGGCGAATGCCGCAAGGATGGCATGAAAGACGGTGCCCTTGAGGCGGGCATCGGGTTCCGGGACCAGCGGCAGAAGCGGCCGCAGGCGGAGCACGTGCCGGGCGTATATTGCGTAAGGGTCTCGTATCAGCCGCTGGATTTCGGTGACCGACAGTTTCTTCGGGCGCTTGTCGGGCGGCGGTGACGGGGCCGGTCTGGGCTCCGGCTCGACTGTCCTCGCGGGCCGGTCGATCATGCCGGCCAGAGCAAGCAGTTGATCGCCCTTTCGTTTCATCTCGCCCAGGGCTTCGGGGCCGAATTGCCCAGGCAGTCCTTCGAGCAGGTTCGTCAGCCGGTTGACCCAGCGCGAAGGAACCGCATCGCCATCACCATCCCGGGACGAGCGTGACAGGACGACCCGCGGGGCCGCGATCGCCTGCTGGTAGTCGTGCGCGGCCAGGCCGGTCTCCCCTTCGGGAAGCGGCAGTCCAAGGCTGCGTCGCAATTTCCGGTTCAGCCATGGGTCCGGATCGGGCTGTTCAGGCCAGCGCCCTTCGTTCAACCCGCCCAGGATGACGAGATCCGGACCCTGAACCCTGGCCTCCCGGGCGCCCCAGACCATCACGTCAGGGCGCGCCTCGGAAGGATCCCGGTCGCGTTCAGCCATCATCATGCGTTCCAGGAGACGAAGATAGTCGGCGAAAGGCACGGGCTTTCCAAAAGCCGATTCCTCCAGGAAGTTGTCAATTACGGCTCGCACGAGACGTCCCGAAGACCGCGCCCAGAGCCCGTTCACGCTGTCGTCCTCGCTGCCCGAAATCGCCTTGGCAAGTTCGAGATGATGGGTCACCGCGTCCAGAAGGGTTGGAGCGGGCCGCTGCCTGAGCGGGTCGAGAATCGATGCGAGCCAGCCGATCCATTCGCGGCGTTCGTCCGGCGCCCCTTCCGCAAAGCTCTGGAGGTTTGCTTCGGTGAATGCGTGGACCGCGTTTCTGCGGAGGAACAATTCCAGTTGCCGCGTGTTTGCAAGGTGCAGTCCCCGGTCCGAGCCGGCGCGGGTGAACGGATGCTTCAGCAATGCGATCAAGTCTTCCGGACGTGCGGGCGCGCCGACCAGCCGCCCGATCTGAAGCAGAAACGTTCCCGGCGGTGTCAGGGGAAGCTGCATGCCGAAACTGTTGTCAGGAACAATGTTCCAACGGGCAAGGGCGGCGGAGACACGGCGAACCAGATCCTGATCCCGCGTGACGAGCGCCGAACTCTCCCCTTGCTGCACGGCTTCCCGGATCGCCACGGCAACGGCCAGCGCCTCCTCCCTGGAGTCCGACGCTTCGACCAGCGCCATTGACGAGGTCGCCTGTCGAAGGTCACCGATACCGGGGCCCTCCGACAGCCATTGGTCGGTGACCTGGGCCGGGCGCAGGGAAAGGGAGACAAGTTCGTTGCGGGCCGAGTCGGGAGGCTTCCCCCACTTGGCCACCTGGTCACGGGCCATGCCAAGTGCCGCGAACAGCGCTGCGAACCGGTATTGCGGATGGTCCTCGCAGTCGCGGCTGGAGGCAAGCGAGTCCCAGATCTGTCCGGGAAGATCGAAATCGAATCCGGGCAGCACAAGCGCGCCTTGCGGGAGCCGCGCCACGGCGCACATCAACATGCGCGTGGTCGTGCGCGAGCCCGTCGAACCGGCGATGATCACCGGGGTGTCGGGCGGATCAGTCGCCCAGGCGGCAGAGACTTGCTCGACCCCGAGCCTGCGCCGAGCCTCGAAATCGAGACCGTCCTCGGAAACGCTGTCGACATAGGCGCCGACTATGTCGAGGAATTTCAGGCTTCGCTGCCAGTGCAGGGAGTCGTCGCCGATCTCGAGCGCACGAACCTGTTCTGGAGCGATCCCTTCGCCGTGAATTTCGTCGAGAAGCGAGGCAAGGCTGTCCGCGAGACTGACCGCCGCCGCCGGGTGGGCGAGGTCGGGTTCGGCGTCGACAAGACGGGCGGTCAGTTGCGCCAGCTCGAGCTGGCGCCGCAGCCGGGACACGGGGCGCGGCAGGTCAATTCCGGGAAGGATCCTCTCGGTCTCGGTCACAAGCAGGATCCGGGGCAGGAGCCGGGGACCGGAAGCCCGAAAGAGAGAGGCAAACCGTTGCTGCATGCGTCGGGAATTGACCAAGAGGCGGACCCGGGCAAGGTCTTCCGGCGACCGTCCGGCATGGGCGTCGAGGATTCGCTCAACCACCGCGCGCGGGAAGTCGGCACCGGGCGGAACCCCGAACACGCGCGGACATCCTGATGGTTCAAACATGACCAGCAAGGCCTTCAGCGATGCGCAGCCCCGCCGGGTGGCCGAGGTCGCACCACTTCCCGTCATAGACCAGACCGTGGAGACCTCCCGCTTTCGACAGCAAGTCCCAATAGACATTCAGGGAAAACACTTTCTCGGCGACCCCATCAAGCTGATCGGTCCTGATGACTTGCGCCCCGCCATAAATCAAGGGCCCGCCGCGCCGAATTCGCCCGTCTTCGAGGCGGAAGTCGCCGGCGCTCGACGTGCCGTGAGCCAATGATAGCGGCACGAGCGCAAGCAGTGCCTGCATTTCGGGTCGCCAGGCGTCGATCAGCGCCTCGACGGGATTGCATCCAAGCCAGGCGGCATCGGGATTGATCGTGACGACGGGAGCGGGCCCCAAGAGCGGCACCGCCGCCTTCAGGCCGCCTCCCGTTTCCAGAATGTCGGGATGTTCGCGCGAAATCGCGATGCCTTCGGATCGCAGAAAGGGCTCGATTTTCCGGGGCAAGTGATGCGTGTTCGCCACGATGGTCGTGATGTCGGCGTCCCGCAGCAGTCCAAGGCAATGGGAGATCATCGGCCGACCCGCAAACGGCACCATCGGTTTGGGCATGTCCTGGCACAACTCGCCCATCCGCGTGCCGAAACCGGCGGCGAAGATCATGGCAGAGCGCGGCCGCCTCATGCCGCCTTGTCCGGGGCAGGGAGTCCGGCGCGGAGGATCCCGCGCACTTCGCGGAACGCGTCGTGGTCCGTCGCTTCCATGAGGCAGCGATAGACGCGCGGCACTTTGGGCAGGTGGTGCGTCTTGCCGAGGTCGCTTGCCGCGCGATGAAAGATACCAAGGATTCTCAAGTTGCGTTGTGCGGAAAACGCCGCAAAAGCGGTCCGCAACGTGGCCAGCCCGTCTCCGGAGACCGTCGCGTATCTTTCGATGTAGCGCGCGCGAAGCGCGGGCGGCACGTCAACGCGCGCATCGGTCAGGAGAGAGACAAGGTCATAGACAGGATGCGTAAGGAACGCGTCCTGGTAATCCAGGACACCGAGACGCGCGACGCCCTCTCGACGAGGCAAAGGCATCAGGTTGTCGGCGTGAAAGTCCCGGAGGGACACCGTGCAGCCGTTTGCCAGGAGCGGGGAGAGGATGTCCTTCAGCGCGGCCCGAAATTCATCGAGCGCGCCCGAATCCGCGCCCGGATAATGCTCGTCCGCAACGCGGGTCCATTCGCACAGCCTCTCCGCCCCGGGGCACTGCAGCGGCGGCGGCGGCGCATTTCGGATCGCAAGCAGGATCTCGATGCAGGCATCGAGAACCTCGGTCTGCGCGTTCCGGCCCGACATCATTTTGCTTGCCGGAGCGGGGCCAAGGTCTTCCAGCAACAAGAGCGCGTGGCCGACATCAGCGCCAAGGATCTCGGGCGCGGAAAGGCCCGCCCGCCTCAGCCACGCCGTCATTTTCAAAAAGGGCGGAACGGACGCGCGATCATCTCTCGCGTCCATCAATATGGCGGTCTCGCCGCGTCTTGACAGGCGGAAATAGGATCTGTGCGACAGATCGCACGCGATTGGATGAATCGTGGCGCCATCCCAGCCCCGTGACGCCAGGAACCGCGTCGCCGCGTCATGCATCGATGTCTCCGATCATCGAGATGCAATTGCGCCAGCGCTCCGATGCGGACCGAAGCGTCACTCTGCGACCGCTGTCCGGGACCTCAATGTCCAGCGTCAATGCGCCGTCGGGCATCGCCTCAAGCCGGTCGGGCCACTCCACCAGGACGATTTCGGTTCCAAAGGCCTCTTCGAGTCCGAGCTCGGTCACTTCGGAAGCGTCGGCAAGACGGTAGAGATCTGCGTGCCAAACCTGGATGCCTGGCAATTCGTAAACCTGAACAAGCGTGAAGGTCGGCGACGGCACCTCTGGTGCGGGCCGGCCCATCCTGTCGTGCAGGGCGGAGATTGCGGCACGTGCAAGACAGGTCTTGCCAGCTCCGATCTGCCCCGCCAGCAAAACCGTGTCGCCGCGCTCAAGCGAATGCGCGAGGGCCTTGCCGAAGCGCTCCGTCGCGGCCGCATCGGGCAGGAAGACCGATCCTTGGCAATCGACGACTGAATCAATGCCGCCGACGCTTGCAGGCGATGACGCCGCACGCCCGAAGGATCTGACACGCGAGAGAGCCACCTTATGCCCTGATCGGCCGGTTTTGCCCCAGCGGGGCCCTTTCCGCACCCCCTGCATTGGCAAAGACCTCGCGGCTCCAGCGAACATCCGCGATTGCTCCGGTGCGTTCGCCCGGCCCGTTGTCCGACGCGCCGTAATCGCGACCGTTGGAGAAGCTCAGCTCGGCCCCCGTTCGCTCAAGCAGCGTCTTGGCAATGAACATGCCGAGCCCCATGCCCTCATAACGCAATCGTGAATCCCGCTTTTGGCGAGTCATGTACGGCTCGCCGATCTGGCTGACCACCGTGGACGAGTATCCCGGACCGTCATCCACGATTCGCACCACGAGCTGCTCGTCGTTCCAGAAGACGTCGATCCAGACATTCGCACGAGCAAAGTCGACGGCGTTCTGGATCAGGTTCCGCAGCCCGTGAATGATCTCGGGCCGCCTGTCGATCGTGGGCTGGCGCGCATTCGCTGCCTCGGGGCCGCCGAATTCATAGTGGATCGTCTTTCCCCGGTCGGCGTGCGGCTCCGCAGATTCGCGTATGACAGCGCTGATGGGCGCATGATGTACATGCAGGTCGTCCTTTCCGGCCCGGCCCATCGAGCTGAGGATGTCCCGGCATCGGTCGGCCTGGTCCCGGATCAGAATTGCGTCATCCTGCAGAATCGGGTTGTCGTGCAATTCCTCCAGGAGCTCGCTGCTGGCGAGCTTGATCGTTGCGAGCGGCGTTCCCAGTTCGTGTGCAGCCGCCGCTACAACGCCACCGAGATCAGTGAGCTTTTGCTCACGAGAGAGCGCCAGTTGAGTTGCCGAAAGCGCTTCGGACAACGTTTGCATCTCGCTGGTCACTCTGCTGGCATAGGCCGACACGAACAAGATGCCGATCACGATGGCGACCAGGAATCCGTACGCAAAGGTTTGCGGCATCTGCATGACGACCCCGTCCAGGGTCTGGAGCGGAAAGTGCCAGAACAGCAGGCATGTCGCCAACATGACGGCCAGCAGGGCAATGCCCGTTGCCGCGCGTGCATTGAGCGTCATGGCGGCGATGGCGACCGGCGCAATGACAAGGAGTGCAAACGGGTTGTTCAGCCCTCCCGTCAGGAAGATCAGGAGCGCCAGCTGAAGCGCGTCGAAGGCGAGCATCCCGGCGACCTCGGTTTCCGACAGACGCTTTGCCCGTGGATAGACGGCGATGGCGAGAAGGTTGGCGACCACGGATGCGCCGATCGCCAGCAGGCAGAGACCGATATTCAAATCGAGCCCGAACAGGCGTTGCGCCACGACAATTGCCGAGATCTGGCCGAGAATGGCAATCCACCTGAGAACCACCAGCGTCTGGAGCCGGACCCAGTTCGTGCGCGGACCGTATGGCTGAATTGACGTATCGGTCATGGCCGTCCTTTCGCGACGGAACAAAGTGTAGTCCTACGAGCCGTCGGTGATCAATGACTCCGCGGGCGCGAAATCCGGGCTTGTGTGATTGCGCGGACCGCATTTCGCTTTGACGTGCGCGATGCACGCGCTATTGATGATCCTGGCTGGAGGACAGGTCGTTCCGCCGGTTTCCGCAACGGCGTCGCGTGGCCTCGTCTGTGCCACGGAGACCGCCCCGCGGGCGGAGCATCAAGATGTGTTCAGGACAGGTGCATCTGAAGGCGAGAGGCGTTGGTCAACCCAAGAACCAGAAAAAGCGTGTCGAAAGAGGCGGCAAGAATGCCGTCACCCCGTTGATTTAGCACCCCAGACCGGAAGGCCGCATGAATAAGGCCGCAATCGCGCTTGCAGGTCTCGGCCTGCTGGTCCTTGTGAGTGGAACCGCACTCTATACGCTCCTGAGCGCACGGTCCGAGTGCGACATCTCTCCGGCGGTCGGCGCATCGATCGGAGGTCCCTTCGAGCTTGTCGACAGGGAGGGTGAACCGGTGACGGACACGGACGTGCTGGACCGCCCGGCGCTGGTTTATTTCGGTTACACCTTCTGTCCCGATGTCTGTCCGTTTGACATGGCGCGCAACGCGCTTGCCGTCGATCTTCTGGCGGAGGATGGGCACGACATCGCCCTCGTGTTCATCTCCGTTGACCCTGAGCGCGACACGCCTGAAGTGCTGGGCCAGTATGCCGACGACATGTTTCCGGACATGGTTGCGCTCACGGGGAGCGCTGAGCAGGTCAAGGCCGCAGCAAAGGCGTATCGCGCATATTTTGCAAAGGGCGAGGGAACTGGCGAATTCTATCTCGTTGACCATTCCACCTTCACCTACCTGATGTTCCCTGGCAACGAGCTCGGCGCATATTTTCGCCGCGAGGACACGGCAGAGGGAATCGCGAAGACCGCGGCATGCCTCATCGGATCTTGAAGATTTGACGACCGGCGGGCTAGCGAATAGCCTTGGCGAAACCGAATCCGATAGAAGAGATGCCGGAAGAGATTGGACCAGACCCATCGCTCTTGATCGTTGACGATGACGAGCCGTTCCTGAGGCGCTTGGCCCGGGCAATGGAAAAGCGGGGCTTTGACGTCGAAACGGCCGACTCGGTCGCTGCCGGCAGGGCGGCCGCGGCCAGGCGTCCTCCGGCATACGCGGTTGTCGACTTGCGGCTTGAAGACGGAAACGGCCTGGACGTGGTCGAGAGCATTCGTGAACGCAGGAATGACAGCCGCATTGTCGTCCTGACGGGCTATGGCGCGATTGCCACGGCCGTGGCAGCGGTCAAGATCGGGGCAACGGACTATCTGTCAAAGCCGGCGGATGCCAATGACGTTACGGCCGCGCTTCTGGCGCCGGAGGGCGAGATGCCACCGCCGCCGACCGATCCAATGAGCGCCGACCGGGTTCGTTGGGAGCATATCCAGCGGGTCTATGAACTCTGCGGCCGGAATGTCAGCGAAACGGCGCGGCGTCTGAACATGCATCGGCGAACGCTTCAGCGCATTCTGGCCAAGCGGTCGCCGCGCTGAGCTATCCCATTTCGGCCAACAGCGTGTTGTGCCGCTCCACAAATGCCAGGCGCGATTCGATGGGAGGCCGGAGCAGGATCGAGAGGTCCTTCACCAGAGACATGTCAGGACGCCCGAAGAACCTGTTTGCCTCGGATTCGGCGAATCCTGCAATTTGCGTCGCCTCGAACCAGGCAGACATCTTGTCTGCCCTCTTGATCTTCGACTTGACTGTCCTTGGCACCGCGGCCGGCAGGCCGAAGCGGAGATGGATCGCGGCCGTCAGGCGGTCGTCCAGCGCGGAGTATCCGGGGCCGACCGAGGATTTGACGGGCGCGATCATGTCGCCGATCACGTATTCCGGCGCGTCATGCAGGAGCGCCGCAAGCCGCCACTTTGCAGGAGCCTTCGGCACGAGGCGCGTGAAAAGGGTCTCCACCAGCAACGAATGTTCGGCGACGGAATAGGGATACTCCCCTTTCGTCTGGCCGTTCCAGCGGGCAACGAAGGCCAGTCCGTGCGCGATGTCCTCGATTTCGATGTCGACAGGTGTCGGATCCAGAAGATCCAGCCTTCGTCCGGACAGCATTCGCTGCCATGCGCGTGGTTCCGCTTTCCTGGGGGCCATGACGCGCAGTCGTGCACCAATGTCGGCGCCACGGTCAAGTGCATTTGCACTTGGCGTCAGCGCCAATTCAGGGCCACCCGAATGACCATCGGCCCGTCTTGGGGACACCGCCCGGACCTATTCACAGGATTCGCGCCGACGGCCGATGCGGACAGCTTGAATCCGCTCCCCATGGCCTGTGTTCAAGCAATGCCGTTCGAAGAAGGTGGCGCAGCGGCGGCGGGCCGCGACCCGTCCCTTGGCAACCTTGGTTGTCGGGGAAATATACCGGTGCTAAACGACCGCGATACGCGGTCGAGTGGAGCGAGAGACCATGCCCAAGGATTACGTCGTGAAGGACATTTCGCTGGCCGATTTCGGGCGCAAGGAGCTGGACATCGCCGAGACGGAAATGCCTGGCCTGATGGCAATCCGGGAGGAATACGGAGAGCGGAAACCCCTCTCGGGCGCAAGAATCGCCGGCTCCCTGCACATGACGATCCAGACGGCCGTCCTGATCGAAACGCTCCAGGCCCTTGGAGCCGATGTTCGCTGGGCTTCGTGCAACATCTTTTCGACGCAGGACCATGCTGCGGCCGTGATCGCCGCGGGCGGCACTCCGGTTTTTGCCGTGAAGGGTGAAACACTCGAAGAGTACTGGTCCTACACGGACCAGATCTTCCAGTTCCCGGCTGGCGGGGCGAACATGATATTGGATGATGGCGGAGACGCGACGCTGTACATCCTTACCGGCGCGCGGGTCGAGGAAGGCGACAGCGACCTCATCGCGGTCCCCGGAAGCGAAGAGGAAGAAGTCCTCTACGCCCAAATCAGGAAACGCCTGGAGGAGAGCCCGGGCTGGTTCGTGAAGCAGCGCGACATGATCCTGGGTGTTACGGAGGAGACCACGACAGGCGTAAACCGCCTGTACAAGATGGTGGAGGACGGCCAGCTGCCGTTTCCTGCGATCAACGTCAATGACAGTGTCACGAAGTCCAAGTTCGACAACAAGTACGGCTGCCGGGAGAGTCTCGTCGACGGCATCCGTCGCGCGACCGACACGATGATGGCCGGAAAGGTCGCCGTGGTGTGCGGCTATGGCGACGTCGGGAAGGGGTCTGCGGCGTCGCTTCGCGGCGCGGGCGCTCGGGTCAAGGTGACCGAAATCGATCCGATCTGCGCGTTGCAGGCGGCGATGGACGGTTATGAGGTGGTTCTGCTGGAGGAGAATCTGGACGCGGACATCTTTGTCACGACGACCGGCAACAAGGACGTCATTCGCATTGAGCACATGCGCGAGATGAATGACATGGCGATTGTCGGCAACATCGGGCATTTTGACAACGAGATCCAGGTTGCCAACCTGAGGAACCACAAGTGGACCAACATCAAGGAACAGGTGGACATGATCGAAATGCCTTCGGGCAACCGGATCATCCTGCTGTCCGAGGGCCGGCTGCTGAATCTTGGCAACGCAACGGGACATCCCAGCTTCGTCATGTCGGCAAGTTTCACCAATCAGGTCCTGGCACAGATCGAGCTGTTCACGAAGGGCAAAGAATACGGCAATGAGGTCTGCATTCTTCCCAAGCACCTCGACGAAATGGTCGCGAGGCTACACCTGGACCGGATTGGCGCAAAGCTCACGACGCTGGACAGCGAACAGGCAAGCTATATCGGCGTAAGTCAGGGCGGCCCGTTCAAGCCCGAACACTACCGATACTGAAAGACCGACAACAGCTGTCAAGTTGACCAATCCTCATGCGGAAAGAGCGGTTTGCCAAAGCGCTGGTGCAATAGAATGCGATGTGACTTCCTTGAAGGCTCGCTTTCGCATCCAGCTTTGTGCCTGAGCAGACTCCCTCGCGCCGCAGGCACATCCGTCCCAGCAGGTCTTCGTCATCCACGACATCAAGTTCACAGCCTGCGTCTGCCCATCGCCATGGGACGACATTGGAGTCTGCCTTGGATGCGCCCTTCGCGCAACTTCTGATCAGGAGGCCCGCAAAGCCATCTGCCATTGGCTTGCGAGCGAAGTCTTGGGTCGGAACCGCTTTTCCCTCGAGCATCTTTGCACGCCAACCGGGATCCGCGAGCGCGTCTTCCGACATTCCGAGCTCATCAAGCTGAGATGAGCTGCGGGTGTCGAAAACCGGAGGTCACCCGGAGGCCGCTTGCGTGCATTGACCGCCAAGGCGGCAGCAGGCCAGTTCTCCTGCGTGCCGATGGACATGGCGCTGATCGGGAAACGGAGTGCAGGTCATCGGGACGTTTCGCCGGGAGCGGCGGGGGCGTCATGGGTTGGGCCGGACGTCACGGACAGGACATCCCACGCAGCGATTGCGCGCCGGATCGCCGCCTTGCCGATGTCGGATGCCGTTGCAAAGACGGTGCCAACCGATGCGAGAGCAACGTCAATTCCGACGCGCCGGTCTCGTCGATGCTTTGCCCAATGTCCGGGTCAGCAAGCCCGCCGACGACTGCCACGACGTCAGAAATTGTATTCCAGGCTTATCCCGATGAAGCTGTCACGCCTCGTGTCGCGGACGGTAACGTCGGTTTCAAACCCCATGTGAGCGATTGATTCCAAGTGCAGTGACAAATTGTCCGAGAGACGTCGATTGAACTCGGCGTTCACGACCCGGCTGTCGGTTTCACGGGAGTCGAGAACCCCAAGAAAGAAATCGGTCCCGTGCTCGTCGTTCAAGCCGAGGCGCGCACCCAGAAAGACGGAATTTGCGAGCGCGTCGGTCGCATTGCGCTCTCGGTCGTCACGGAGCAACTCGGCAAACAGGCTCAAGTCGGAATTGCTGTCCCACGGACCGTTGATGATGTACTCGCCGCCAAGGATCGAAGCCGTGTAGTCCTGCTCCTGCATCATCCGGTTCCGCCCGCCGGCGCGACGGATCGTTTCCAGCTTGAGCAGCACCGGCCCCGTCGTGATCTGGGCATCCAGCCCGAACTGGCGAATTTGCTCGTAATGCGGGGCCAAGACCACGTGGGGCAACGTTTGGTCCACGACGACTGGCGCAAAGGTCGGCTCGCGGCTTGTGCCGTCGAACACGCTCAGCCCGATGTCGAGCGGCCCGAAACTGTTGCTGTACCGGCCAGCGAGATCGACATGCCATTCTTCGTCTGCGGACTCGTACGTGACTCGACTGTTGTCGATGACCCACTGTCCACGAAGCCGCCCATGTTCGCCTGGAAAAGTTCGCTCTCGATGCCCGGTCAGTCCGAACAGCTCAAACACGCCCCAGCCCCCGGACAAGGTGAAGTGCACCATCGGTTGACCAAGCTTGCTCTTGGCGTTGGGATGCTCTACCAGGTCCGTCTGGTTGACGATGTCCACCAGCGACCGCGCCTCGGCGACGCCCCAGAAGACCCGGTCGATGCCCAGGCGCAGTTCCCATTCGCCATCTCCCGCATCGCCGTAGGTGAGAAAGTACGCTTCCCGCAGATCGGCATGCGTGCGTTCCGGGTCCCCGGCATCGAGGCGCAGGAAGGGCGTTAAGGTGAAGCTGCTGCCGCCGTCTCCCTCGATATAGGCGGTTGTTTCCAAGCTGAATCCGCTTGCATGCGATCGCTGGCCGGGATGAACCCCGGTTTCCGGGAAAATCCGCGTTTCCGCCGAAAACTTGCCGAACACGTCCATCCGGTCGGAAAGCCAGGATTCGGCATCTGCCGGCTTTGGCACGAAGGGCAGCAGCACCCACAGCAATGCGGAGGCATGGATCAACCGGTTCGCCATCATCACATCCCCAGTTCCACTCTGAAACGCACACCTGCCTCTCTTCCCTGCAGCGAGGGCAATCCCTGGCAGAGAGGGCTGCGAGGAAGAACGGTTCCCTGACTTCCGGTCGATCCCGCGGTACGGACCCGGCGCAAACCCTGCTGCATGACGAATTTGCAGAGCGTGGCGCGCGTTGCAAGGGTTTTTTTTCGGACTTCGTCCCACCGCAGCGCAATCCTCACCCCGGGACGGGAGTTCCAACGCCATGCTGCGCGGCGGACCCGACGCGCCGCCGTTCGCCAGTTTCTGCCCGTGCCGTCGACGACACGCCCTGCCGATCGTCGCCGAAATTTCGACAGGCCTCTGCAGGCCCGATCCGCGGCACGGGCCCAGGGGTCGGGCAGTCAGGCACACGAAACGGGTTGCCGTTGTTTCGCAAGCCGGATACGAAATTTCGGAAAGATTGCATCGTGATCGAGTCGTTGAGTCATACCCGTGAACATGGAACGGCCGCCAGGTCACTGGAGCGCCATTGGCGCCAACGCCTTCCCCGCCACAAGGTGCATCCTCCCGAGTCGGCGTTGAACGAATTTCAATCGCCGGACAGCGTTGGACGTGGGATCGCGAAGGACGAATTCGGGATGCATCCAAGGCGAATCGGATCAGGAAAGACCGCACGGGCCGAATTCATGGCACCCGTGCTTCCGCGCGGGCCGAGGCGATGATGCCTGCACTGCTGGACCGTTACATCGCCTTCGTTCTGCGCTTCCGTTGGCCGGTTCTCGCGTTTGCCGCGCTGGCCATGCTCGCGGCGTCGGCGGGCTTGCCCGGCCTGACCGTATCCGGCAGCTATCGCGTGCTTTTCGGTGCCGACAACCCCCACCTTCTCGAGTTCGACAAGGTGCAGGACACGTATTCCGCGTCGCGGTCGGCGCTGATTGCCGTCGCGCCTAACGAAGGATCGGCATTCACGCGTGAGGCCCTCGGCGCAGTCGAGGAGTTGACCGAGGCCGCATGGCAGACGCCGCATTCGGTCCGGGTTACCTCGCTGACCAACTACTTCCATAGCGAAGCGGTCGAGGACGACCTCACGATCGAACCCTTGGTCGAAGGCGCGGCGTCCTTGAGCGACGCCGAACTCGACCGGATTCGGGAAATCGCCTTGAACGAGCCGGAGCTGGTCGGGCAGCTGGTTGCCGAGGACGGACATGTGGCCGGGCTGGTCATCGACTTCATCCTGTCCGAACCCGAGGAGCCCGCGTGGGCCGAGATTTCAGACTATCTCGGCGGGCTGCTCGGCGAGGCCAGGGCGGCGCATCCGGAGCTTTCCTATTTCCTGACCGGCAACGTGATCCTGAACCAGACCTTCGAAGACGCCGGAGCGGATGCGGAGAGCCTTATCCCTGTCGTGTTCCTTGTCGTCATGACCATCGCAGCCCTTCTTCTGCGTTCCGCATACGCGGCCGCGGCCGTTGGCGTTGTTGTCGTGTTCGTCGTCCTGACCGCCGTTGGCGTCGCGGGGTGGTTCCATACCATGCTCACGCCAATCAGCGCGAGCGTACCGATCATAGTCATGGCCGTTGGAGTCGCCCATTCGATTCACATCGTGACCACGGCGCAGGCCGGCATGCGCGAAGGTCTTGAGCGGAACGCGGCGCTCTCGGCCTCGCTGCGCGAGAACATGTATCCGGTGTTCCTGACATCCGCCACGACCGCGATCGGTTTCCTCAGCCTGAACACGTCGAATTCGCCGCCGTTTCACGTTCTCGGCAACCTGGTGGCGCTTGGCGTGCTGTTCACGTTCATCTATTCCGTGACGCTTCTGCCGGCGCTGCTCTCGATCCTGCCGCTGCGCCCTCCCCGCGCGCGTGCCGGACGCGCGGGCTTCTTCGAGCGCCTGGGAGAATTTGTCGTCGCCCGTCGCAAACCCCTGCTATGGTCCGGGGTTCTCGTGGTCCTGGCGCTGGCGTCGGGTCTTCCCCGAAACGAAGCGAGCGACAACTGGCTGCACCATTTCGACGAACGCTACGCCTTCCGTACGGATACGGATTTCATCGTCGAGAACCTGACCGGGCTGGACCGGCTCGATTATTCGTTGAGTTCCGGGTCCGAGGGCGGCATCACCAATCCCGAATACCTGCGCAAGGTCGACGCCTTCGCGGACTGGTACCGCACACAGCCCGAAGTGCGTCACGTTCAGGCTTTTTCGGACATCATGAAGCGCGTCAACAAGAGCCTGCACGGGGACGATCCGGCATTCTACCGAATACCGGAGGAGCCCGACCTTGCCGCCCAGGTGCTGCTGCTCTACGAGTTTTCGCTGCCCTTTGGCGCTGACCTGAACGACCGCATCGACATCGCGAAGTCGTCGACGCGAATGACGGTGGCGCTGGACGACACGTCCACCAAGGACCATCTCGACATCGATGCGCGCGCCCAAGCCTGGTTGCTGGCCAACGCGCCCGAACTCGCGAGTCCGGCCTCGGGCTTTACGATGATCTCCGCCCATCTGTCGGACCGGAACGTCGAAAGCATGCTGAGGGGCACGATCCTTGCCACGGGCCTCATTTCGCTGATCCTGCTCCTGGTCTTCCGGAACATCCGTGTCGGCCTGATCTGCCTGGTGCCGAATTTCGTTCCGGCGGCAATGACGTTCGGCCTGTGGGGATACGTCTCCGGCGTGATAGGTCTCGGTGCATCCGTGGTGGTCGCGGTCGCCATCGGCATCATCGTTGACGACACCATTCACTTTGTCTCCAAGTATTTGAGCGGCCGTAAGCAGGGCCTGTCACCGCCGGATGCGGTTCGCGCCACGTTTCGCGCCGTGGGGCCGGCGTTGTGGGCAACCACCGCCATTCTGACAGCCGGCTTCCTGGTGTTCGCCTCGTCGGGTTACGAACCGAGCTGGACGCTTGGCGTCCTGGTGGCGGTCACGATCTCTTTCGCGCTTGTCGCCGACCTCTTGCTGCTCCCCGCCCTGCTGATGGCCTTCGATCGGAAGGACTCTTGATGCTTGGCACGGCATGACCGCCAAGACACCGCGCAAGCCCGCCTGTCAGGCGGCAATGCCTACGACTCATCCGATCCGAAGCGCTCCGGTTTCCGACATTGGCGGGCGACGCAGTCGCACTTGCGGGCCAAGGGGGTGTTTTGCGGACGCTCGGGGACGGCGCGAGCGCCACATTCGGAAGCGCTGCCTGGCACCTGACGTGCAGCACATGATCCCCATCGAGCGGCTGCAGCGCGCCATGCGGCGCATGACCGCTTCCTTGCGGGACTTTGCGAGCTCACCAGAGTCATCCTCGCGTTCGCGAAGCGAGCCCATACCCGCGAAAGGCGGATAGTCGCGCGTTCCGGGCGGGCCGTTTTTGCGTCACCTTCCGTGATCCGGATCACCTGACCAAATGACGGCGAAGTTCTGTCCCCTATGCGGCCGTCCAAGCAGGACTGGGCGGATCAATTCAAGACCTGCCGCCCGGAACCCTTGCACGGAGCATGGCCGTGCAGATTCTTCCGAGACGTGCAGCGGATCGCCGTCCGATCATGTCGGCAACAACAGTTCGATAGTCGCACCGCTTGAGGGATATTTTGCCAGAAGATCGCTGGAGACACGTATCCTTGCCGAAGTCACCATAATGCGCGGTGGGGACCCGTCCGCAAATACGCAGGAGGTCGGACGAGGGAACGGTGTTCCGTACGTCTCGATAAGCGTTCCGTCAGGGGCATATTTCACGATGGCCCAGCCGTCCCACATGGCGATAAAGATGTTGCCTTGCGGGTCGATGTCGATCCCGTCGGGGCTGCCGGGCATGTCGTCTGGAAAGCGGATCAATTCGCGGCGGTTGGCGATGGTTCCCTCGTCCGTGTCAAAATCATAGATGTAGAGGACGCGGTCTGCAGTATCGACCAGATACATGGCTTGTCCGTCCGGCGACCACCCCATGCCGTTCGGGAGCGTCAGTCCAGATTCCATGTGGTTGGCTCTGCCATCGGGGTCGACCCGATAGAGCGATCCAACGCCGCGTGTGAGGCTGAACGCGAGCGAACCAACCCAAAGGCGGCCTCGAGCGTCAAGCTTGCCGTCATTGAATCGGTTGGTCGGAATATCCGCCTCAGGATCACCAAAATCCCGGATGATCCTGCCGCTCACCGGCTCGATGACCCTAATGCCTGTTAGGCCGGCAACAAGCAGGCCTTCTGCCGTCTCGGCAACGGCCGTCACCATGTCCTTTTGCGGAAAGGCGTCCGTTTCGCCGGTCGTCAGGTCAAGGCGGAATATGCATGGCCGACAAATGTCGACCCAATATAGGATCCGGCCATCTCGGCTGAGTGTTGGACTCTCGCCGATCAGGTTGCTGAAGTCGGCCAATTTCCTGACATTCCGAACCTGCAGGCCCCGCGGCTGCGGTGCGGTCGAGACCGGGCGAGGCGCTCCGCCGGCCTGCAGCGAGGCCAGTCGCGTCGCTTCGATGACGCTGGGCCCAAGCCGGTGCAGTGTATCGCGGCTCAGCCGATCGCTGGCGCCGCTCAGTCCGATCGCGGCGACGGTGATCCCTCGATGGTCGACAATCGGTGCAGCGGCACCCGAGATCCCGGGAAGATCCTCGTCTATCTCTATGGCGTAGCCGCGGGCATTGACCAGATCGAGATGGCGGCTCAGTTCCGGCAAGCCGTCATACGTTCCGCAATTCAGGATCGCGTCAGCATCCTCTTCCAGGATGCGTTGCCGATCATTGTATGACAGTCCGGCGATGAGAGCCTTTCCTATGGCAGAGCGCCACAATGCCACTCGTTGACCGACACGGGACTGTTCGCGCAGGTGGTGGCTGCTCTGCAGGCCGTCAATATAGACCCCGCCATCCGGAGTCAGAATTGCAAGAGAAACGGTTTCGTTGGTTGCAGCGTGAAGTTTCCGCATCTCGTTCATCGCGACGCCTCGTAGGTCAAAATCTTGCCAGACCTGGCGAGACAGTTCGAAGAGGCGCATGCCCAGTTGGTAGGTGTTGTTTGCCGAATCGAATCGTGCCATGCCGTGGTCAACCAGCGTGGCCAGCAGCCGATGGGCCGTCGGCTTGGTCATCCCCAAACCGGACATTACTGTCCTGAGCGTGACCGGCCCGTTCTGAGATCCCAGAAAGTTCAGTATTTCCAATCCTTTCGCGAGCGTAGCAGAACGCGCCTTGGCTTGGTTTTTGGTCATGGCGCGTCCGTTCCCTCACATTGACAGAGCCTGTTCAGCAGTGTATTAAGCACGCTATGTCTTGATTGTCAAGACGCCATCTCGAATAATGAGACAACAGAAATGGACCTGTGCCTGAATAACCGACTGGCCGTGATTACAGGCGCCGCACAAGGCATCGGTGCCGCACAAGCTAGGGCATTTGCCGAAGAGGGCGCGTCACTCTTGCTGGTCGACCGGAATGAGGCGGTGTCGGTGCTCGCAGAAACCCTGGGCGGAGAATCATTGACCGGTGACCTTGCAGAGCCCGGCTTGGCTGAATCCATAGCCGAGCGGACGGCGGGGATGGGAGGTGCCGCGATTCTGATCAACAATGCCGGAATTTCGCGACCGTCGCCCCTGGCCGAGACGACCGATCAGGACTGGCACGCGGTGATGGACATCAATGCGAGCGCCGCGTTCCGCCTGACTCGGGCGCTCTGGAGCCAACTGGCGGCGCATTCGGGTTCTGTCATCAACATCGCATCATTTGCCGCCAAGCGATCGACGCTTTTTGGCAACAACAGTTCCTATGTCGCATCAAAGCACGCGATCGTCGGCCTGACCCGGGCGGCGGCCTTCGAGGGCGCCACGCAAGGGGTTCGAGTCAATGCCATTGCCCCAGGCGTTGTCGCCACGGAAATGGTCAAGCTGCACGACGAAGCCACGCGCGAAAGGATCAAGGCCTTTATTCCGCAGGGCCGGTTTGCCGACCCGGCCGAGATTGCGGATCTAGCGCTGTTTCTCGCCTCGGTGCGGGCACGGCACATCTGTGGCGAAGTGATCAACATCAACGGCGGTCTCCACATGGATTGAAAATGGGTGACGCACTCGAAATATCACGGATCCGCCACTGGATCATTCACGTGCCGCTCATGTCGGCGATTTCGTGGTCTTCCGGCAAGCGGACCGGATCAACGCGCCTGATTTGCGAGGTTACCACGCAAGGTGGGGTCAGGGGATTTGGGGAGACCATTTGCCTTCTGGATTTCGTTCCGGCGGTGTTCGAGAGCCTAGTCATGCCGCTGGGCATGGGGCGTAGAGTCACGGATGTCGAGCGCCTTACACGGGCCGCTGAAGGCGCGGGTTACTACCATCACAAGCGGGCGCTCGTCTTTGCCTTGTCGGCGCTTGAGATGGCGATGTGGGATGCGCGCGGCAAACACGCCGACATGCCTCTGCACCAGATGTGGGGCGGAGCCTACCGTTCCAAGGTTGAGATGTGCGCCTATGTCTATATTTCGTGCCCCGAAACGGTAGCTGAGGCGCTGATCGCATATCGAGAGCAAGGGTTCCGATCGTTCAAGCTCAAGGTTGGCCTTGATCCGGAACAGGATATCGCGCTGGTTGCAAAGGCGCGCGAGGTGCTCGGACCGTCGGTCAATCTCCGGATCGATGCCAACGGCGCGTGGACTCCTGCCATGGCCAAACGGATGCTGGCCCGGCTGCAGCCGTACGATCTGCAATATGTTGAACAACCGTTGCCGGTCGAAGATTTGGCCGGGGCCGCCCGGTTGCGGGCGGCGAGCCCGGTTCCGATTTGCGTAGACGAGGGCGCGTATACGCTGCAGGAGACCATGACCGCCATCCGGCTGGGTACCGCAGATGTGGTGTTGATTGATCCCCACGAAGCCGGCGGCCTTTGGCAGTGCCTAAAGGCTGGCGCGGTCTGCGAGGCAGCGGGCATCCACGTCGGCATGCATTCCGGCGGCGAGCTTGGCCTTACCCAAGCGGCGTATCTGCAGCTTGCAGCATCGATGCCGAACGCCAAGATCGCGCTCGACACGATCTATCAGCTTCATGCTGATGACATCCTGACCCAGCGGATCCCATTCGAGGACGGACTCGCAAATGTGCCAACGGGTCCCGGGCTGGGGGTTGAAGTCGACCTGGAGAAACTGGAACTCTACCGCACTGACGAAATTGTCTCTGCCTATCGCGATCCGGACAATCCCGACTGGTTCGCCGAAAAGCCGGCGCACTGAGGAAGGCAGGAATGGCGACCCCCACAGTATTGATCACAGGCGCCAGCAAAGGCATCGGTCGCGCCATGGCCGAAAATCTGGCCGCAGGAGGAAGGCAGGTCATCGCGACCAGTCGACGGGAGCCGAATACACCGTTCGCGTCGCAGCAGATCGAACACCGCATCGCCGATGTAGCCAGTGAGCAGGATGTCCGAGGCTTGTTTGATGACCTCTCCAAGGGAAACACGCGGCTCTCCGGTCTTGTCAACAATGCTGCAGTGCAAGGTGGCAGACCGATTCACGAACAGGATCTTGCCGACTGGCAGGCCATGCTGGACATCAACCTGACCGGAGCTTGGCTTGTCACGAAACATGCGCTGCCGCTCCTGGATGACGGCGCATCCGTGGTCAATGTAGGCTCGGCGGCCTCAGTGGCGGGCTTTGCCGGACGGTCCGCATACTGTGCATCCAAACATGGCCTCTTGGGACTGACCCGAGCGTTGGCCGCGGAGCTCGCGCCAAGAGGTATCCGGGTCAATCACCTGTGCCTCGGGAGCTTCGACACGCCGGGGCTGCAATCGGTGGCAGAAGCCTCTGGTCGCACTGCCGCCGATTACGCCGACCGGCAATTGCTCGGACGCTTGGGCGAACCCCGCGAGGCCGCCGAGGCCTGTGCGTTTCTGCTTTCCGACCGGGCCAGTTTCATCACCGGCACTTCGCTGACCGCCGATGGCGGTCTGCTCAACAAGGGCACGTATGGATGATTGCGTGCCTGCAACACAACCACCAAAAAGGAGATTGACCAATGAAACACATGTTGATCGGAGCGCTGACGGCGGTCTCGACCCTGCTGGCCGCGCCCGCAACTGCTGACACCAAGCTTGTCGTTGCGGGTTCGGAAGCGGTGGATTCGCTGCTGGACCGCATGGCTGTCAAATTCGAGGAGATCCTGAACGAAAAGGCAGGCGATCTCTTCGACGTCAACCTGATCCGGGGGCAGTCGTTGGGCAACGCGACACAGGTGATGGAACAGCATCAGGCAGGTTCAGTGGACGTGATGTATTCTCGCCCCGATTGGTTCACCTCGAACGTGCAGGACTTTCAGGTCCTGACCTGGGGCTTCACCTTTCGCGACCGCGAACACATGCAGACCTTCCTGGAAAGCGACATCTTCGGCGGCATGAACCAGCAAGTCGTCGACGAGATGGGCGTGCGCATTCTGTCGGTCGCCGTCGACCAGCCGCGCATCCTCTATACGCGCGAGCCTGTATCGAGCGTGGATGACGTGCAGGGCATGAAAATGCGCGTTCCCGGGATCAAGGCCTATCTGAAACTGTGGGAGACCATCGGCACCGTGCCGACGCAGGTTGCCTGGGCGGAGGCGTTCCTGGCGCTCAAGACCGGCGCGGTTGGCGGGGCCGAAGCCGACGCGTCCGGCGCGTACAGCCAGAAATTCCATGTTGCCGCCCCGAACATCACGCTCACGAACCACTTGATGTCCTCAGCGCATATCTCGGTCAACGAAGCCAAATGGAACAGCCTGACCGCTGAACAGCAACAGGTTTTGCAGGCAGCCGCCGAGGAGGCAGTGCACTGGATGTCTGAAACGGCACTGGGCGACAGCAGGGCGACGCTGGACAAGATGGTGGCAGAAGGCGCTACGGTTTCAGAAATCGACAACGGACCCTTCTCGGAAAGGGCCCGTGCCGGCGTGACCGAAATGGAAGCTGAAGGGTTGTGGAGCAGCGGTCTCTGGCAGAAGATCCGAGACCTTGAGAGCTGACCCTGAACCGGGGCCGGGCAATCCGGCCCCGGATTCCCCTGGAGGGGCGAAAGCGACGCATGTTTCCAATTCTGAGAAGCGGACTGAGATGGATCGGGCGGATCGAACTGGCCCTGGCGTCGGCGATCTTGATGGGCATCGTGTTGATGATCTTGGTTCAGGTCTTGCTGAATGCCGGGCTTGGCAATCCGATTACCTGGGAGCAGGAAGGAGGTGCCTATGCACTGGTCTGGCTCACTTTCTTGGGGGCATCGGTCGGTCTGAAGCAGATGCGGCATGTGACGATCGTGTCTTTCGTGGGTCGCCTGCCGCCAAAGGCGCGCAATGCCATTCGGGCCCTTGTCTTCGCCGGGATCATCTGGACACTACTTGTACTTTTGCGCGAACTTGGCCCGATCATGGAAATTGAGGCGCGCTCGACCACGATTGCGCTGCCCATTGACCTGCCGCGCTCCTATTTCTTTTCCGTGCCCCTGATCCTCACCAGCAGCCTGATGCTGCTCACTGCGCTGTTCTACTTCCTGGAAGCCCTTGCCGGTGCCGTTCTTGACGATCACGCCGCGCGGCCGGAGTGCAAACGCCGGATCATGGAATAGCGACGATGCTATGGCTCCTCCTCGTCATCCTCGCGGCACTTGTGCTGCTGGAGATGCCGATCGCCTTCGCTCTTCCGGCCTCGGCGCTGGCATATCTTCTCATTGTGGATACCGTCCCGCCAATGCTCGTCGTGCAGCGGGTGGCATCAGGCCTGGAAAGCTATGTCCTGTTGGCCATTCCACTCTTCATTTTGGCAGGAAACCTGTTCAACTCGGCTGGCATCGCCACCCGGATTTTTGATTTCGCCACGGCGTTGGTCGGCCATGTCCGAGGATCGCTGGGCCATGTGAACATCGTTGCCAGCGTCATCTTTTCCGGCATGTCGGGCGTGGCGCAGGCCGACGCGGCAGGGCTGGGTGCCGTTGAAGTGCGCGAGATGAAGCGTCGCGGTTTCAGCGCCGAGTTCAGTGCGGCGATCACGGCCGTGTCTTCAATTATCGGCCCGATTATCCCTCCGTCGGGCATCATGATAATCTATGCCGTGCTGGCCAACGTTTCGGTGCCCGACCTGTTCCTGGCGGGCATCGTGCCGGGCGTCCTGATGTCGCTGGTGCTGATGGCCGTGGTCTACTGGCTGGCAAGCAGCGGGCGCATTGAAGCCCCCGTGTTGCCACGTCAGAGTGCTCATGGCGTTGCGCTTGCCTTCTGGCGGGCGTTGCCGGCGCTGCTGGCTCCCGTGTTCCTGATCGGCGGAATCCTCACAGGCCTTGCTACGCCGACACAACTTGGTGCGCTGACGGCAGCTTATGCCATTGTGCTCGGCTTTGCTACGCGGGAGCTGACTCTGGCTCGGTTGTGGCTCTCGATTCGCGAAACCGTTGCCACCTGCGGCGTTCTTGTCTTCATCATCGCTGCGGCGACGCCTTTCAGCGCCATCCTCGCGATCGAAGGCGTGCCCAACAGGCTGGCCGAACTCTTGCTGTCGATCAGCGACAACCCGTTGATCGTTCTTTTGATCGTGAACGTCGCACTCCTGATATTCGGATGCGTGATGGACACCACCGCCATCCTGCTCGTCGCCGTGCCCGTACTGGTGCCGGTGATGCAACTGATGGGCGTGGACCCGGTGCACTTTGGGCTTGTAATGGTAGTCAACCTGCTGATCGGAACCCTTACGCCACCGTTCGGCATACTGCTCTTCGTGATGACTGAAGTGGCGAAGGTAGAATACCGGGCCCTCTTGCGCGAGACCATGCCATTTTACATTCCGTTGTTTCTGTTTCTGATCATCATAACTTATTGGCCCGCTCTGTCGCTTACGCTGCCGGATTATGTATTTGGCCGATGACTGCTGCCCGCCTCGAAGGATGAGGCTTGAGGCCCACAGCGGGCAAGGACGGAAGAGAGAGCAGTGTGTCCAAAGGTAGCGTGCATATGCCGACTGAACTCCCGCGTGGGGCAGGGTGGACCGACATAGTGGCGGATTTGCCTAGCGGACAAGAATCGCCCGGAAGTCATTGACGTTCGTGCCGGTCGGGCCTGGCGTAAACAGATCTCCGAGCGCATCAAAGCCTGTCCAGCTGTCGTGGCGGGCAAGAAGCGATCCAGGATCCATTCTCGCCTCGCGCAGTCGTTTCCAGGTCCTGCCATCCACGAACGCACCGGCGCTGTCTTCGGTGCCGTCAATCCCGTCCGTATCTGCAGCAAGAGCGGTTACGTCCAGCCCTTCCACGCCACCGGCAAATGCAAGCAGGAACTCGGTGTTTCGCCCTCCGCGCCCTCCGCCAATTTCAACGGTCACCGTTGTCTCTCCTCCGGACAGGATCACTGCGGGTGTTGCGAACGGGCGGTCGCGAAGCCTTGTCTCCCGGGCGATCGCGGCGTGGACACGCCCGACGTCGCGCGCCTCTCCTTCTACGGCGTCAGAAAGGATGAAGGCTCGAATGCCGTGCTGTTCCGCGCGAGCCGCCGCTGCTTCAAGGGAGATTGCAGCCGATGCAATGATCGATACGGTGTTGCGGGCGAACCGCTCATCGTCTGGGGACGGGGCATCCATCGCGGCGTCAAGACAGTCACGGATCCGGTCGGGCAAATTGATCTGATGGGCGTCAACAAGTCCCCTTGCTGCGCCCAGGCCCGTCCGGTCCGGCACGGTCGGTCCCGACGCGACCTGGGCCGGATCGTCGCCTGGCACGTCGGACACGATCAGGCTGACGACGCGTGCAGGATGAGCCGCGAGTGCCAGCCGTCCACCCTTGATCGTGCTGACGTGCCTTCGGACGGCATTCATGGCCGAAATTGGAGCGCCTGAATTCAAGAGTGCGCGGTTCAGCGCCTGCTCGTCCTGAAGCGTCAGCCCGTCGGGAGGCGCCGGCAACAGCGCCGACCCGCCGCCGCAGATCAGCGCGACAACGAGGTCTTCTTCCGTCAATCCTGACACGGCATCGATCAGTGCCTTGCTGGCCGCAACGCCTGCTTCGTCCGGAACGGGATGGGAGGCGGTCATCACGCGAACCTCGCGGGTCGGAACCTCAAATCCGTAACGGGTCACGACAACGCCTTCGAGCGGGGCGTCCCATAGAGTCTCGAAGGCTGCGGCCATCTGCGCCGCGCCCTTCCCGGCACCTACAACCACGGTTCGACCTCTTGGCTTGCCTGGCAGATGCCGGACCAGCACCTTGCTTGGATCGGCCGCATCAACGGCCGCGTCGAACAGGCCGGTCAGGAATGCCTTGTCGTCAGGAGCTATCATGCTTGCGTGATATCGGTTCGGGCCCGCCCGCGACAGGCAGTTTCGTCCGCGCGGGAATGCAGCCCTTCCGGCAGGCCGAAGCCCAAATCGAAGCTAATCCGGCCAGGAAATTGCCCCGGCACCGCGGCCACGATGCCGGAACCTTGGCTCAAAGGAGCCCGAGAACGGCGCCGATGACGGCGCAACCGAACGTGGCGTATCCGCCGTCGATCAGCGTCAGATTGAATGGCCTGTCGCCATACGCGTTGTTGATCATTATCCACGGCGAAATGAAGAACAGCCCGACACCCAGACCACCGACAAGGCCGGCCGCAAGCGTGTCGATCCCGGACATGGCAAACATGTGCCGCATCATGCCCGCCACAAGGAGCATCGCAATTCCAGCAAGAATGAATGGCGTCTTGCTCTGATTGACGGGTTGTCCGTTCTCGTCCACTTCGATGCCTGAGGCGGCAACCCATTGCTTGGACAAAGCCATGTACCAAGCGGCGCCAAAGGCAAAACCGGCGATTGCCGCTGCGATAACGCTGATGATTTCCATTGTACCCTCCTTGTCGGACGTGGCGGCAGCCTATGTGCAAAACGGGCGTCTGACCAGAATTTCTCAGGGACTGATCCCGCCCATGGCGCATATGAGCTCCCACTCCGCATCTCGCACGGGCTGCACCGACAGTCGGGAATTCTTGACGAGAACCATTTCGGCAAGGCGCGGCTCCTGCTTGACGCGCTCAAGCGAAACCGGAGTCTTGAGAGGCATGATCGCCTTGACGTCCACACATTCCCACCGCGCGTCATCGGTGGTGCTGTCGGGATGGGCCTCGGCGACGACTTCGACGGTTCCGACAATCTCCTTGTCCTTCTGCGAGTGATAGAAGAACCCCCGGTCCCCGACCTTCATTTGACGCATGTAGTTCCGCGCCTGGTAATTTCGGACCCCGTCCCATTCCTCTCCGGCATCGCCCTTTGCAACCTGCTCGTCCCAGCTCCAGGTGGAGGGTTCCGATTTGAACAGCCAGTATGCCATTGCCTACTCCTTTCCCACGGGTCGCGACAAAAGAGCTTCGACAGCCCGGGGAATGTCAAGCCGTCCCTCGATGACGTCCGCAGTGGCCTGCATGAGAGGAAGGCCCAAGCCTGCGGCGGTCGCGTTTTCCGCGACGACCGGCGCGGTGGCAAGCCCTTCGACCGTCGTGCCCCGGTCGATGTCCTGACCCTGCCCCAGAGCTACGCCTGCGCAGAAGTTGCGGGATTTCTCGGACGTGCAGGTCAGGACGAGATCTCCGAGTCCCGAAAGCCCGTGAAGCGTTCTTCTTTTCGCGCCCTGCAGGGTCGCATAGCGCGCAAGCTCGCCAAACCCGCGAGCGACCACCGATGCCCGCGCGCTGTCGCCGAGCCCGGCACCGACGGCGATTCCGGCGGCAAGCGCGACCACGTTCTTGAGGGCGCCGCCCAACTCGGCGCCGCGAACGTCCGTAGATCGATAGAGGCGCAGGGCCGGGCGCGTGAGCAGCGATTGCAGCTTTTTGGATTCCTTCGCGCGTTCAGTTGCAAGGACAATTGCCGTGGGAAGCCCATGTGCGATGTCGACGGCGAAGCTGGGACCAGTCATTATTGCAGCCGTGTGCGAAGGGCGGGCCGACCGGATCGTCGCAACAGGACCCAAGCCGGTGACTCGATCGACTCCCTTGCAACATGCAATGAGCGCGCTGCCGTCTCGAAAGTCGTGATCCCGCAAAAAGGACGCAAGATTCTGGGCGGGCACGGCGACAAGGCAGATCGCGGCGTCGAAGGCAGTCCCGTCGGACGTGACAGCAAGGCTGACGGGCAGATGATGGCCCGGGAGACGAACGCCCGAGAGCCTGGAATCCTGCATGCGTGCCGCGTCGTCGGCATTACGCGACCAGAGAGTGACCCGTGTTCCGTCTCGTGAAAGGGCGATCGCAAGGGCGGTTCCAAACGCGCCCGCCCCCAGGACGGAAATGTTCATGCTTTTGCACCTTTCCCGCCCGATCCCAGGAGGGCCGGCTGGCTCGTGTCCAATGGCCAGCGTGGGCGCGCGACGAGGGGAACGAGCCCGGGGTTCGCGATCCGGTCAAGCTCGATTCCAGCCCAGGCAATCATTGCGGCATTGTCTGTGCACAGCGCAGCAGGAGGCGCGACGAATCCGAGGCTGTATCGCTTTGCGACAGCGTCGAGCCCGGCACGAACTCCGGCGTTTGCTGCAACGCCGCCTGCAACGGCGATGATTGCCGTGCGCGGGTTCAGCGAGAGGTATGTTTCGGTCGCGCGTGCCGTCTTCTCGGTCAGGATCTCCGTTACCGCAGCCTGGAAGCCGGCACAGAGGTCGGCACGATCCTTCGTGGACAGGCCGCCTGACTCGGATACCAACGCATCGCGCGCACGGATCAATGCGGTCTTCAGGCCCGAGAAGCTCATGTTGCAGTCGGAGCGGTCGAGCAACGGCCTCGGAAAGCGAAATCGCTCTGGGTCTCCGCTTGCAGCCTCGGTCTCGACAGCCGGGCCGCCGGGTCCGGGAAGGCCAAGGGCGCGGGCAGTCTTGTCAAACGCCTCGCCAGGCGAATCGTCCAAGGTCCCGCCGAGGCGCTGAAAGTTGTCCGGGCCGGAAACAATCAGCAGCTGACAATGTCCGCCAGAGACCAGAAGCAGGAGGTATGGAAATGCAACATTGTCCGTGAGCCGAGGTGTCAACGCATGGCCGGCGAGATGGTTGACTCCGAGAAGCGGCCTGCCGATCCCGGTGGCGATTCCTCTCGCGCACATCACGCCCGAAAGAACGCCGCCGATCAGGCCAGGACCAGCAGTTACGGCGACCGCGTCAACGTCCGAGATGCAGATGTCCGCCTCCGTCAGTGCGGCCTCGACGGTGATGTCGAGCTTTTCGGCATGCGCCCGCGCAGCGATTTCGGGAACGATTCCGCCATAGGCCACGTGCAGGGAGGCTTGATTTGCAACGACGGAGGACAGGATTCTTCTGCCATCCGATACGACGGCGGCCGCCGTATCGTCGCAGCTGGATTCGATGCCCAGAAAGAGGCGTGCCATGGCTGTTCGGCTTGCGTGGCTTCCACGCCGCAGGTATCATCGGGCCATGCCTCACGCAAGAAGGCGTCGAAATGGACGATTCCGGGCCCACACTTCTTCTTACCAGGCCTGAGGCGCAATCAACGAGTTTTTTGGCCGATTGCGAGAGGCGGCTGGATCGGCGCATTCCGGCCGTGATCTCTCCGGTGCTGGACATCATTCCCGTTGCCGAACCCCCGGATCTGAATTCATTTGCCTCGATCATCGTGGCGTCGGGAAACGCCGTGCGCCAGCTCGGCGACATTCTGGAAGGCCGCATCGTCCTCACGGTGGGCGAAGCCACCGCAGCGCTTGCACGCGGGTTCGGGGCACGGGCGAAGGCGCTCGGAGAAACGGCCGAGACCTTTCTTGAACGCATTGAGGACGTGACATTGCCTGCAATTGTCTGCCGGGGAAGACATGTCCGATGCAATCTTGCCGACCGACTTTCCGCAGAAGGCGTCACAACGGTAGACGCGGTGCTTTACGATCAGGTCCCACGCCCTCTTTCGCGGGCAGGACACGCACTTCTTGCAGGCAGCTCGCCGGTTGTCGCGCCCGTGTTCTCGCCGAGAAGCGCAGAGCTTCTTTCGTGCTACGCCGCCGCCGCTCCGGTAGTTGTCCTTGCCATAAGCACGGCCGCAAGAGCGGCCTGGCGGGGAGATGCAGAATTCAGGGTGGCCAAGCATCCTACAGCCGATTCCATGTGCGACCTGGTTGCCGAGGTACTGTGAGTCCTCACCTTGTTGCAGGACGCGCGTGGCATTAGATTCAGGCACGCGATGACGCACGACTTTGCTACGGAAAGGTGACGGATTGGCGGACCCTGCAGAACCCACGAAGATCTCCGAGGCACAGGGATCTTCCGGAGAGTCGGAGTTGGACCCTGCATCGCAGGAACCGCCGGACACGACTGCAGCAACGGGTGGCGGAGCTGCCGATGCCGGTCTGGACAGCGCTCAGACAGAGGAGGCTTCGGCGTCCGAACGAACAGCAGGGAGCTTCCTTGGGGCGATTCGGAAGCGGCTTTCCATCGTGGCGAGTCTTGTGGGCGGTCTGGTGGCAGGCGCCGTTGGCTTCCTTGTCGCAATTTCGTTGCCGCAACTGACGGACCAGTCGGAAATGGTGGAGCAGGCGCTTTCCGGAATTGAGGCTGTGGTGGCGGATGTGGCGGTGCTGAATGAGCAGATGAACGAACTCCGGGGATTGATACGACCGCCGCCGGACCTGTCAGTGCTGGAGGGCGATATTGCCGCGCTTGAAGACAAGGTGGGCAAACTGGGTCCGGAAATCGGAGGGATGCAGGCGACAACGTCGGACGAGATTTCGGATCTCGGTGCCAGGCTTGCCGCCCTGTCCCGGCGCGTGGAGGCGCTGGAGACCTCGAGCGGGGATGCATCTCTGTCTCAGGCTGTCCAGACCGAGGAACAGCTCTCGCGTTTCCGTGGCCAGCTGGATCAGCTCGTTGCCGACGCCGAAGCCAGGATTGCCGACGCGGAAGCGAAAGTTGCCGAAGCTGAAGCGAGTGCGCTCGAGGCAGACGGAGCGTCAGCTGCGGGGAACCGGTTTGCAATCGCCAGATTGCGCGCGGCAGTCGAATCCGGCGCACCGTATTCGGACATCATTTCGACGATGGAGGACGTTCCCTCCGAACTGGCCGACCATGCACGAACCGGAATACCGACGCCCCACGCGCTTCAGCAGGAATTTCCTGGTGCTGCCAGGGCCGCGCTGGCTGCATCGCGGAGTATTTCGGGTGACGGAACGGTCGGAGACAGGATTGTCGCGTTTCTGCGCCAGGCGACAAACGCACGGTCGTTGACGCCACGGGAGGGCGACAGTGCCGACGCGGTCCTGTCCCGGGCCGAGGCGCGTGTGGCCGAAGGTGACCTGCCCGCTGCGCTTGCGGAACTTGAGTCGCTGCCGCGCGCTTCACGGTCCGCAATGGCGGGCTGGATCGCCAAGGCGGAATATCGGCTTGCGGTGCTGGGCGCAATTGACGTGCTCGCCGACGGGATGAATTGAGACGCCGATGCTCTGGCCGCTTCTGAAAATCGTTCTCTTCGTTGGGCTGATCACGGCCGCTGCCTGGGGTGCGGAACTGCTGATTGAAACGGACGTCGGAATTCGCTTGTCGGTTGCGGACACGGAGTACTTTTTCGGCCCGTTCGAGACCGTCATTGCGTTGATGGCAATTGTGGTTGCGGTCTGGGTCGGGCTCAAGATCGTGGGGCTGGGTGTTGCATTCTTGCGCTTTATCGCTGGTGACCGAACTTCGATTGACCGCTTTTTCGACCGCCGGCGCGAACGCAAGGGTTTTGATGCGCTTGCCGAGGGGATGATCGCACTCGCATCGGGTGAATCCGGGGCGGCGCTCTCTAAGGCGTCTCGGGCCGAAAGGCTTCTCTGGCGCCGGGAGCTCACATCTCTCCTGACCGCACAGGCTGCTGAGCAGGCCGGTGATGCGGTTCAGGCCGAGGCGGCCTACAGGCGCCTTCTTGAAGACGATCGGACACGATTTGTCGGAATCAGGGGGCTGATGAAGCAGCAATTGGCAATCGGCAATGCCGACATAGCGCTGAAGCTTGCGGAAAAGGCATTTGCACTGAGGCCTGCGCATTTAGAGACTCAGGATCTGCTGCTCAAGCTCCAAGCTGGTGCACATGACTGGACCGGTGCTCGCAAGACACTCGGCACCAAGCTCAGGCAAGGCGCGCTTCCGCGCGACGTGCATCGGCGTCGTGATGCGGTGCTTGCACTTGGCGAGGCTCAAGACATTCTGCGCGAAGACAGGTCTGTTGAGGCGCGCGAAAAGGCGATCGAAGCAAATCGGCTCTCTCCGGATCTTGTCCCGGCGGCGGTCATGGCTGCCGACGGATACATGGTCCGCAACAAGCCGAAGAATGCGTCGCGCATTTTGAAGAAAGCTTGGGCGGCGCAGCCTCATCCAGACCTTGCAGCCGCCTTCGCCCGTCTCGAACCCGAGGAAACGCCGGAGGCCCGCGTCAAGCGCTTCGCAGCGCTGACAGGCGTGCAACCGACACATCCCGAGACCCGAATGCTTGAAGCAGAACTGCAGATTGCGGCGGAGAACTTTCCGGCCGCACGTGACGCGATCGGGGACTTGGCCGAGACCGATCCCACTGCACGAGTCCTGACGATCATGGCAGCGATCGAGCGCGGCTTCGGGGCTGACGATGCCGCTGTGAAGGGGTGGCTGGCGCGCGCCCTTGCCGCACCGCGTGATCCGCAATGGGTGTGCGAAAACTGCCATTGCGCACATGTGCGCTGGGAGCCCGTCTGCGAGCGCTGCAAGAGCTTCGACACCTTGACATGGAAGAAGCCGAGCGACGGCTCTGCGTCGCTTTCCGCGGGAGCCGAGATGCTGCCGCTTATCGTCGGCGCAACCGACACGCCGGAAGGACCCGAAGACAAGCATGACGACGACTCTGGCGGCGACCAAGGCGATTCGACGCATGAATCAGAAGTGCCGGATCCAGAGGTGACGGCAGGGGCGGCGGCGGGTTTCGACTCCGGGCCTGCCGGGACGGCGGAGCCGCCGGCGGACTATGTCGTCGATGACGCAGGACAGAAAGACACCGCCGCCAGCGGCGTAAGGTGATGCCGCGGTGAAGCCAGAACTGTGGCGGAGGAATCCTGGTGCCGCATGAGGGATTTGAACCCCCGACCCATCGCTTACGAAGCGATTGCTCTACCAGCTGAGCTAATGCGGCAACGCGAACTCGCGTTTAGACCGCCAGCTGCCCGAGCGCAAGCGGTCTGCGGGCTTGAGGAGCATGAGGGTCGCAGCACGGCTGCGCTCACCGTTCGGTGAGCTTCAGCTCGATCCGCCGGTTCTGCGCCCGCGCGGCGTCGGAGTTCTCGGGGTTGACCGGCCGGTACTCGCCGAAGCCCGCGGCGGCCAGCCTCTCCGGCGGGAAGCCCAG
>JAJEAC010000048.1 GCA_022824315.1 Silicimonas sp. | reverse complement strand
AACGAGGTTGAAGGCGTGGGTTCCAATGTCACCGGTCGAACCGCCCGCCCCGCTCCGGGCCGGATCGGTGCGCCAGCCCGCCTGCTTCTGGCCGCTTGATTCCAGGTCCTTGCTCAGCCAGTCCTGCACGTATTCGACCTGTACAACGCGAATGCCACCGAGTTCCCCGCCTTCAACCATGGCACGCGCCTGCCGCACCATCGGATAGCCGGTGTAGTTATGGGTCAGGATGAACTTCACGCCCGCCTTCGCTGCGAGCTTGACCAGCTTCCTTGCGTCCTGAAGCGTCGAGGTCAGCGGCTTGTCGCAAATGACGTGAATGCCGCGTTTCAGGAATTCACGCGCGACCGCGTAGTGCATGTGATTCGGCGTTACGATCGCGACCGCCTCCGCCCCGTCCTTTAGGCGGGCTTCCCGCTTTGCCATCGAGACGAAGTCGTCGTAGACTCGTTTCCGGTCGAGTCCCAGATCGGCGCCCGATGCTTGGCTCTTCGCGGCAGTGGAACTGAAACAGCCCGCCACCAGTTCATAGTTGTCGTCGATTCGGCTGGCGATCCGGTGCACGGCGCCGATAAAGGCGTCGCGCCCGCCTCCGACCATGCCAAGCTGGATACGCCGTGAACCAATTTCCGAATTTCCGTCTATCGGCATGACCATCTCCCTGTCTTGGCCAATCTCGCGCGCGAAGTTAGCGCACAAAAGCCGAGACGGCGTCAATCGAATTCACTTCACCTCGAGGCGAGAAGAGCGCCATCTGCCCGCTCCGTCCCACGCACGCGGAACCCGCATCGCTTTCGGTCCGCTGCGGCACGGCAATGCGGCTGCCGCCATCAACGTTGCGCCGGATCACCGTCCCATCTTGAGTGCGTGTTGCGTTTTGACCCGGCGCTGTTTATGGCCAAGCAATGCCGCGATACGCGCTGAAAATCGAGTACGACGGACGTTCGTTTTCGGGCTGGCAGCGGCAGGCAGCAGCGCCGTCAGTCCAGCAAGCGGTCGAACGTGCAATTGCGCAACTCGAACCTGAAGCCCCGACAGTTGCAGCCGCCGGACGGACTGATGCCGGCGTCCACGCCTTGGGACAGGTCGCGCACTGCGACACCGCAAGAGACTGGGACCCATTTCGGCTGTCCGAGGCCCTGAATCACCACCTTAAGCCGGATCCGGTCGCCATCCTGGCATGCAAGCAGGTCGATGACGACTGGCATGCCCGGCATTCCGCCATTGAACGGCGCTATTTCTATCGAATTGTCATCCGCCGTGCACCGCTGGTACATCACGCCGGGAAGGCGTGGCGCACGACGCATCCTCTCGACGTGGATGCCATGCGCAAAGGAGCCGAACATCTCGTTGGCAAGCAAGATTTCACGACTTTCCGCTCGGTCATGTGCCAAGCGAAAAGCCCGGTGAAGACCCTGGACGAGATCCGCCTAGAGACGCGTCCCTATACGGGCGGAACTGAATTGCGTGCGACCTTCCGAGCTCGCAGCTTCCTGCACAACCAGGTTCGCTCGATCATCGGGACCCTGGAGCGCGTGGGCGCCGGAGCCTGGACCCACGGCGACGTCAAAGTGGCACTTGAGTCAGCAAACCGCGCCGCCTGCGGTCCGGTGGCGCCGCCCGACGGCCTGTACCTTGACCGTGTCCACTATGATCCGGAGATCTTCTGAACCGGCGTCCCTATGCAAGATTGCCGTTCGGCGTGCATCAGAGGAAGCGCATATGAGAACCCGCCAGCCGGATGGCTGCTCTCAGATCAAGGGCATGTCCGTCACAGTCCGGAACCGGGATCGTCTGCACGCAAGTGTGTTCGCACACCCGAATCAGTCAGTGAACCACAGATTCCCATGGATCGATCACGTGTACTCCGGTCGGCAAAAAGTCCGCCCTGTTGCGCGTGACCACTGACATATCGTGCACCAACGCCGTCGCCGCAATCAATGCATCTCGTTCGCTTTTTCGGTCTGGAACATGCAGGCGCGCGCAACGAAGCGCCACCATCGAGTCGATTGCCAGGACCCGCCCCTCGAATTCCGGCATCACACGGTTGTCCAACCAATTGCGAAGCAATCTCCCTTGAATTCTGTCACGCCTCTCGATTCTAAGGACGCCGATTTCAAGTTCCATCAAACTTATCGCGGAGACATGCATGGCGTCGGCATTGCGTGACGAAATCCACGCGACGACCCGTTCACTGGCCCGGCCATCATCAGCCTTGCGAAGCTCTGAGACGACATTCGTGTCCAGCAGGAACATCAGGAAAGATCAATTTTGCGCGGCTGGATCGACGCGCGATGCGGCCTGAAATCGATGTCCGCGAGTCCGGGCATGGACAACGCATCAACCAGGTTGCGCCCTTTGCCACGAAGCGCGTCGTACCGTTCGATCGACATCAGAACGTGAGATGGCTTCCCCCGGTTCGTGATGATTACAGGTCCCCGCAGCGCCGCCCTCTTGGCACGACCTACATCCTGGTTGAACTCGCGGCTGGAAATCGTCTTGCCTGCCATGCCTGCCTCCCCTGAATGTAGGTATATTGCTACATATCACATTCTTTGACAACCGTCTGCATGAGACCCATGTCGATGACGACAATTCGTTCCGATCCGACAACACTCGAAGGGTCAGCCTCCATTGCAGTTGTCGGCAAGGTGATTGCAGCCATGGCGCCACGAACTCGGCGAACTCCCGACAATGGACCAAGCAGTGGAAATTGCTCGGGGCAACCGATCCGAGAACAAGGTCAGTGATGCTCGGCCGTGCCGCCAGCCTCAATCCCACTTCGCGACAGGCGGCAGGCTCATCAGGACCGCATTCGCGTCGTGACCGGTTTCCAAGCCGAATTTCGTGCCCCGATCATATACGAGATTGTACTCGACGTAGAGACCGCGATGCCGAAGCTGAACATCCCTTTCCCGCTCGGACCACTCGGTCATGCGGCGACGCTCGACGATCGGCAAATAGGCCTCGAGAAAGGCGCGGCCAACGTCTTGGGTGAAGGCGAAGTCCGCCTCCCAGTCCCCGGTATTCCAGTCGTCGAAGAAGATTCCGCCGACGCCCCTCGGACGGCCACGATGCTTCACGAAGAAATACTCGTCCGCCCAGGCCTGCAGGCGCGGGTGGATGTCTGCGCCATGCGGGTCGCAATGGGCCTTCTGCACTGCATGGAAGTCCGCCGTATCCTCATCGTGCTCAATGCAGGGATTCAGGTCAGACCCGCCTCCGAACCACCAGGCGCCAGGCGTCCAGAACATGCGCGTGTTCATGTGAACGGACGGCACATGGGGGTTTTGCATGTGCGCAACAAGCGAAATACCCGATGCCCAAAAGCGCGGATCCGCGTCCATTCCCGGCACGCCGCGCGCCGCCATGGCCGCCTGCGCGCGTGCGCCGAGCGTGCCGTAGACGGTCGAAACATTCACGCCGACCTTCTCGAAGATCCGTCCCCCGCGCATCACGCTCATGAGTCCGCCGCCCGCATCAGACCCGTCATCCGATGCGCGCCTTGTTTCGGTGATCCCGAACCGACCCGCCGAACGGTCCGAGTTCGGACCGTTTGCGTGAGCATCCTCGACATCCTCGAAAGCGCTTACGATCTCGTCGCGCAGGCTTCTGAACCATGATCTGGCGCGGGCTTTCCTCTTCTCAAGGCAATCTGTCATCTGCACGTCCAATCTCGACCCGAGCGGCACAAGCACGCTTCCGGTAAAGCACCTGGTTCACGACTTGACCACACTTTTGCGCGCACATGGCGGCACCGCAGGCGCGACAATCCAGTCTTGGCCGGAGATGCAATCTGCGCCTCATGCCGCCTTGTCCTGCCCGGTTTCGCTGAATATAGAACGCCACGTGACCTGCAAGGCGATCATAATTCGAATTACGTGCCCGGCGCTTTGACACGGGAGCCGCCAGGATTGACGTTCCAGGACTCCCCGTCGCCCGAACATCCACCTTCAAGGACACGAACCGATGTGTGCCGACACACCTGACTACAAGGACACGCTGCACCTTCCTGCCACGAAATTCCCGATGCGTGCGGGTTTGCCCGGCCGCGAGCCCGGCTGGCTGGAGAGATGGGAGAGGATCGGAGTCTACGACCGGCTTCGCGGCAAGCAGGGACGCGAACAGTTCACGCTTCACGATGGCCCGCCCTACGCGAACGGACATCTGCATATCGGGCACGCACTGAACAAGATCCTGAAGGACATGGTGGTCCGCTCCCAGCAGATGATGGGCAAGGATTCGCGCTATGTCCCGGGCTGGGATTGCCATGGCCTCCCGATCGAATGGAAGATCGAGGAGCAGTACCGCAAGAACGGACGCGACAAGGACGCGGTCGACGTGGTCGAGTTTCGCCAGGAGTGCCGCCGCTTCGCCGAAAACTGGATCGAAATCCAGCGGGACGAGTTCAAGCGCCTCGGCGTGACCGGAAACTGGGCCGATCCCTATCTGACCATGGCCTATCACGCCGAGCGCGTCATCGCCGAGGAATTCCAGAAATTCCTGATGAACGGCACGCTGTACCGTGGCTCAAAACCCGTGATGTGGTCGCCGGTCGAAAAGACGGCGCTGGCCGAGGCGGAGGTCGAGTATCATGATCACCGAAGCCATACCGTCTGGGTGAAATTCCCCGTCGTGGCCTTTGATCGCTTCGCGGCGGCCGCAAGCGGACATTCGGGGTCGAAGCGGGCCACGGGCAAGGACGGCGAATTGCGGACGTCGCGCCTGGAAAGCGCGAAGGTCGTCATCTGGACGACGACGCCATGGACCATCCCGCAGAACCGAGCCATCTGCTTCGGACCCGACATCAGCTACGGGCTCTACGAAGTCACGGGACGTCCGGAGGAATGCTGGGCAAAGATCGGCGACCTGTATCTCATTGCCGACGATCTGGCCGAGGCGACGCTCTCGCAGGCACGGCTTGAAGCCACGATGTACCGGCGTCTCATGGATGTCGATGTCGCGGAACTTGCCGCGATCACCTGCGCGCACCCCTTGCGGGGCCATGCCGACAACGGGGAGTGGGACTTTGACGTCCCGCTCCTGAGCGGCGATCACGTCACTGCGGAAGCCGGTACGGGGTTCGTGCACACCGCGCCGTCTCATGGCGACGACGACTACCAGGTCGGGCTGAAACACGGCTTGCCAATGACATACAACGTGCTTGAAGACGGCTCGTTCCGCGAAGATCTCCCGTTCTTCGGCGGCACCGTCATCATCAAGCCGAATGGCAAGGAAGGCAACGCAAACACGTGCATCATCGACAAGCTTGCCGAGGTGGGTTCGCTGATCGCGCGCGGCCGCCTCACCCACAGCTATCCGCACTCCTGGCGGTCGAAGGCACCGCTCATCTTCCGCAACACGCCACAATGGTTTGCTGCCATTGACCGCCCTGTAGGCGACGGGCAGGACGCGCATGGGGAGACCATTCGCGAACGCGCGCTGAAAGAGATCGACAACGTCCGCTGGACGCCGCCGTCGGGTCGCAACCGTCTCCATTCAATGATGGAAACCCGTCCCGACTGGGTCCTCTCGCGACAGCGCGCCTGGGGCGTGCCTCTGACCTGTTTCGTCAAGATTGACGCCAAGCCGGACGATCCCGACTTCCTGCTGCGCAACGACGCCGTGAATGGCCGGATTCTCGACGCGTTCGAGAAGGAGGGCGCGGATTCCTGGTACAAGCCCGGCGCAAAGGAGCGCTTTCTCGGCAATGATGCCAACGCGGACGATTACGAACAGGTCTTCGACATCCTCGACGTCTGGTTCGACTCCGGATCAACCCACGCATTTGCGCTTCGTGACCGTCCCGACGGCACGGAGGACGGCATTGCCGACCTATACCTCGAAGGCACCGACCAGCATCGCGGCTGGTTCCACTCGTCCCTGCTGCAGAGCTGCGGCACGCTGGGTCGGGCACCGTATCGTGGCGTGCTGACCCATGGCTTCACGCTGGACGAGAGAGGCAACAAGATGTCCAAGTCTCTCGGCAACACGATCGTGCCCGACGAGGTGGTCCAGCAATACGGAGCTGACATCCTGCGCCTCTGGGTTGCGCAGACGGACTACACGGGCGACCAGCGCATCGGGCCGGAGATCCTGAAAGGAGTCGCAGACAGCTACCGGCGCCTCAGGAACACGATGCGCTTCCTGCTCGGCAATCTCGCGGGATTCTCGGAGGACGAACGCGTTGCACCGGTCGACATGCCGGAACTGGAGACCTGGATCCTGCATCGCATGGCGGAACTCGACCACAAGCTGCGCACGCGATATGCAGCATATGATTTCCAAGGCGTTTTCCGGGCCGTCTTCGAATTCGCGACGTCAGACCTCTCGTCCTTCTATTTCGACATCCGTAAGGACGCGCTCTACTGCGACGCCAGTGACGGCCTGACCCGCAGGGCGGCGCGAACTGTTCTCGACCTGCTGTTCCACAGGCTGACGACCTGGCTTGCTCCCATTCTCGTCTTCACGACCGAGGAAGTGTGGCTGGAGAGATTCCCGGGCGACGGCTCTTCCGTGCACCTCACCGACATTCCCGAGACCCCAAAGGACTGGCTGAACGAGCCGCTTGCTCGGAAATGGGCCGGAATCCGCCACGTTCGCCGTGTCGTGACGGCCGCGCTTGAAATCCAGCGGCGGGAAAAGCGGATCGGCGCTTCGCTCGAAGCCGCGCCCATCGTTTGCGTCGAGGATCAGGACGTTCGCGATGCCCTGAAGACCGTGGATTTCGCGGATGTCTGCATCACGTCATCCATTTCCGTCACGGGAGATCCGGCGCCGGCTGAGGCCTTCCGACTGCCCGGCGCGGATGGCGTCGCCGTGCTCTTCGAGAATGCCGACGGAAGCAAGTGCGAGCGCTGCTGGAAGATCCTGCCGGACGTGGGCATGCATGCGCATCCAGGAACCTGCGCCCGTTGCAATTCCGTCCTCGGATGAGCACTGACGCACATGAACGCTTCGGCTCCGCACGGATTGGCCAATGCCGTCCCTGACCTGCAAGAGCCCGATCGGACCGCTGACCCTGACCGATGAGAATCGCGCGATCACGCGTCTGGACTGGGGCGGCGATGCCAACGACCCCACGCCGCTCCTGCTTGAGGCGGAACACCAGCTTGCCCTTTACTTTGCCGGCGAGTTGACCGAGTTCGACCTGCCTCTGGCTCCCGGAGCGTCGCCGAGGCAGCTTCGGTTCCTCGATGCGCTGTGCGCGATTCCCTACGGCGAAACGCGAACCTACGGGCAGATGGCGAAGGCGCTCGGCATCTCAGCCCAGGCCGCCGGCCAGGCCTGTGGCGCCAATCCCATTGCAATCCTGATTCCCTGCCACAGGGCCACGGGAACGGGCAGCCTTGGCGGATTTTCGGCGCCGGACGGAATCGAGAAGAAAGTCGCGCTCCTGAAGCTCGAAGGGGCGGCTTCACTCCTCCTTTAGGATCATCGTCGTCAATTCGGGGTCCCGGCCCTCCGCCTTGGGCAAACCATCGGCAATCTCGTAATAGTCGCCCTTGCTCGCGCAATAGATGTGCCCGACAAGTCCGAGACCGGTCGGAGTGTCAAGCGTCCCCGCAGAGATCGACAGGTTCTCGCCGAGACCGTCCCAAAACATGTTCGAACCACAAGTGCCGCAAAATCCGCGCCGCGCGGTCCCGGAGGATGCGTACCAGCGCGGCGCGCCGGAAATCTCCACGGCGCATCGAGGCGCAGATGTCATTGCCACATGATGCCCGCTCGTCTTGCGGCACTGCCCGCAGTGACACGCAACGACCGGGCGCAGCGGTCCCCGCACCGAATAGACAACCTGCCCGCAAAGGCAGGATCCTCTGTGAATTTCCGGCATTCAGTCCTCCTTCCAGGCACCCGTTGCCAGCAAGGCCTGCGGGCGAATGTCCCTGACACATGTGTCCGTTCCAGCCGGATCCGGCCACGTGAAGGCATGGCCGTCAACGGCATGTCCGTCTGCCGCGCCGGCCCTCGGTGGAATGCCGCTCCACATCCGGGCCAAGACATCGTAGTCTGCCAGGAAGGCAGGAGACAAGACGGGCGCCGAGCACAGTGAGCGGGCCAAGCAAGAGCCGACGGACGCGTGCCGCCGCAAGACGAGGCGCAGCACGACGAGGCGCAGGGCCGAGGGGACGTGCGGGCCTGGGCCGACTCCTTTTGCTCGCCCCGGTTGCCTGGCTGCTGCGAACGCTTGCGCGGATCGCGTGGAGCATTGGCTGGCGCGTTGCCTTGGTTGCCGCCGTGGCCATTGCGAGCGCGGTTCTCCTTTACGCGACCACGCTACCACCCCTGCCGGACATCGTGGATGCCCGGTCCCGCGGTTCAGTCACGCTCCTCGACCGCAATGGGGACGTCTTCGCGTGGCGCGGCGAACAGTTCGGTGGCACGATCACGCCGGACAGCGTTTCGTTGCATCTCAAGAACGCCGTCATCGCGACAGAGGACAAGCGCTATTACCGCCATTTCGGCATTTCATTCCGGGGCATTGCCAGCGCGATCCGCATCAATCTCCAGGAAGGTCGCGGCCCCTTCCAGGGCCACGGTGGGTCGACGATCACGCAGCAGACGGCAAAGCTGCTGTGCATCGGCAAACGCTACAGGCCTGAGTCGGGCATGTCCGAGGCCGAATTCGAGGCGGACTGCCGCCGCACGACGCTGGGCCGCAAGGTCTGGGAAGCCGTTTACGCCCTGGCGATGGAGGCCCGCTACACCAAGGACGAAATCCTCACCATCTACCTGAACCGGTCCTATCTCGGTGCGGGCACGCGCGGGTTCGAAGCCGCAGCACAGCGTTACTTCGGGATTTCGGCCAGGCATGTCGGACCGGCAGAGGCGGCCATGCTTGCCGGCCTCCTGAAAGCGCCCAGCCGCTACGCGCCGACCGCCAACCTGCAACGCAGCCGGGACCGCGCGGCGACGATCATTCGGCTGATGGAGGAGCAGGGCTACCTCTCCGCCAGCGAGGCTGCGCATGCCCGTGAGCACCCTGCCCGGCTGTCGTCCGCCGCCGCCGCCCGCGCCGGCGGCTACTTTGCAGACTGGGTCATGGATCTTGGCCCGCAGTTCCTGACCCGGGACACGACCGAAGATGTCGTGATCCGCACGACACTTGACCGGGGCATTCAGGCGGCCGCAGACAAGGCGCTGCAATTCGTCTTCGACACCAAGGTCCGGGCAGGTTCCAAGGCACAAGCCGCCATCGTCGTCATGAGCACCGACGGGGCGGTTCGCGCAATGGTGGGTGGCCGAAAGGTCAAGGGCGTCGCAGGCCAGTTCAATCGGGCGGTTCAGGCCAAGCGGCAAACGGGATCGGCCTTCAAGCCATTCGTCTATGGCGCGGCCATGGACCTTGGCATCAAACCGAACATGCAGGTCCGGGACGAACCGCTCTGCCTTGACGTGCGCGGTTCAGGAAAGTGGTGCCCCGACAACTATTCCCGCGAGTACAAGGGTGTCGTGACGCTTGAAGAGGCTCTTGCCGAGTCGCTGAACATCCCGGCAATCAAGGTGTATGAACGGGTCGGTCGAGACGCGGTCGTGCGTGTCGCGTCGGGATTCGGGATCGATGCCGATACTGCGGTCGGACCGGCAATGGCGCTCGGAACTGCGGAGTCGACGCTTCTCGACATGACCGGGGCCTATGCAGGCATTCTGAACGGAGGCTTGTCAGTGGTGCCCTATGGCTTGGTGAACCTGCGTATCAAGGGCGACGATGCGCCACTTCTCGAGCAAACCGGCGGAGCGAGCGAGCGCGTGATCAGCGAACCGGCTGCCAGGCTGCTCGTCCACATGATGAACCGTGTCATCGAGGCCGGCACCGGAACGCGCGCGCGCCTCCCCGATCGTCCCGCAGCAGGAAAGACCGGCACGACGCAGGCAGCAAGGGACGCATGGTTCATCGGTTTCACGGCGGATTACGTCGCCGGAGTCTGGATGGGCTATGACGACAACACGCCGCTCACCGGAGTGACCGGAGGCGGCCTGCCCGCCGAGATATGGAGGGAAACGATGATTGGCGTCCATGAAGGCCTGCCGGTCCGCAGGCTCCCAATGCCGGATCGAGACACCATCGCAAGCTCCGTGCCCGAACGACAGGCCCCGGGGCCAGCGACGCAGGGCAACTTTGCCGAACGCATGATCATGGGCATCCTCAACGAAATCTTCGGACGATAGCGAACCGACACATCATCAATGCGGTTGCTCCAGATCGGCGCGGCAGCCCTTGGCCCGCGCCATCCTGCAGAACCGTGCTAGGGAACTGCATTCAGAAATTGCCGGACGAGATCCGCATCCTTGACGCCGGGAGCGCGCTCCACGCCAGAAGACACGTCGACCTGCCGGGCGCCGGTCAGGGCGACCGCCTCGGCCACGTTTTCTTGGGTGAGACCGCCCGCCAGCATCCAGGGAACGGTCCAGTGACGGTCCGCAATCAATGTCCAGTCGAACAAGAGCCCGTTGCCGCCCGGCAACGGGCCGTTCTTCGGGGGACGAGCGTCGACCAAGATCTGGTCCACGGCCGTCTCGTACAGGTCGATTCTCGCGACGTCGTCCGCGTCCGAGATGCCGATCGCCTTCATGACGGGCAAACGTGTGCGGTCGCGAATCTCGCGAGCACGCTGGGGCGTCTCGGAACCGTGAAGCTGCAGCATGTCCAGTGGTACCTCGTCAGTGAGAGAGTCGATGAACGCGTCATCGGCATCAACCGTCAAGGCGACCTTGGCCACGCCGGGCGGCACGTCCAGCGCCAGCGTACGCGCCGCCGAGGGCTCCAGATTCCGCGGAGACGGCGGGAAGAAGACGAACCCGACATATGCGGCACCGGAATCAACCGCCGCCGACAAGGTGTCCGCGCTCGACAGCCCGCAGATCTTCACTCGCGTCCCGGACTTCATGGGGCGGGTTTACCGCCTCCGTCAGCGACCCTCAAGGATTTCGATGACATCGTCGTCCGAAGCGGAAGAGTATCCAGACTTGCTGAATTCATGCTCAAGCCTTTGACGCTCCTTGCGTTCGCTGGCGGCCCGGGCACGGTGCTTGTGCTCGCGCAACCACTCCCACAGGAAACCAAGCGCCAATCCGATCACGCCGGCGGCAAAGAGAACAACGAACGTTGGCAGGGTGATCTCCCAGTCGAACCCGACAAGCCGCGAAACTTCGGGAGGCAGCATGCGTACGCTCAGCGGGCCTCGATTCGCCATCGCGACCGTGATCAGGGCAACTGCCAAAACTCCAAGAAAGAGGAGGCGGATGACACGCATCACGCCCTTCCGTTCAGGCGATCCCTCAAAAGCTTTCCGGTCTTGAAGAACGGTACATGCTTTTCGTCGACGCTGACGCTTTCGCCAGTCCGGGGATTGCGTCCGATTCGGGACTCACGCTTCTTCACGGAAAATGCGCCGAAGCCCCTGAGTTCAACCCGGTTGCCCCGTGACATTGCATCAATGATCGAATCGAAGATGGTATTGACGATACGCTCGACATCTCGCTGGTACAGGTGTGGGTTCTCTTCGGCAATCTTTTGCACCAGCTCCGATCGTATCATCTTCCCCCCCTGTATGCTTTGTGGGCCGTCCTGAAATCCCCGACCTTGGCGGACTATAAGCCGAAAGGCCCCGGTTGCGAAACATCCTAACATCCCAAAGTCCGGAAACTCGCGGAATCCCGCCACATGTTCCCAGATTTAGGGCACGAAATTGACCGAGGTCAGGCCGCGATTGCTTCCTCTGGCATCAGCCAAACGGTTGCAGACCAGTTTGCCATCGGGCGATTCGCGGAATCTCAGATCATCCCCGCCCGGATGCCGCGCACCTCGCGAATGCCGCCGGCGCGGCGCCTCTCGGTCAAGAAACGGACGGCTCTCAGGACCGGAAACCTGCCACATCGGCGCGCCGGCCGCGGACGCGTCGACGTCGCGAGAGATGAGGTTCGTCCGGGCAACGGCGAGAATTCGCGGTTTCTCAAACCCGACGAAATGGGATACAAGCAAGCCCGCGCCCAGCCCGCCGGTCGGAAAGCCGGAATGGTGACAGGCGGGTCACATTGGGCGCCCGGACACAAGGCCGCAATCTCTAGCCGAGGATTCCCATGAGCTACGACTACGACGATCAGAACATCTTCGCGAAATTGCTCCGCGGCGAGATTCCCAACACCACGGTCAAGGAAACCGAGCATACATTGGCCTTCAAGGACATCGCGCCCCAAGCCCCGCACCACGTTGTCGTCATTCCCAAGGGCCCGTACGTGAATGCGGATCATTTCGCCACCGAGGCCAGCGATGGCGAAATCGCCGACTTCTGGCGCGCGCTTGGAACCATCTGCCGCGAGATCGGCGTGACGCCGGATCAGGGCACCGGTTACCGGTTGATCGCAAATTCCGGTTCGGACAGCGGACAGGAAGTTCCCCACTTTCACGCGCATATACTTGCCGGTCGGCCCCTCGGTCCGATGTTGAATTCCTGACCACCTGCAGTTACCGCTTGTCCAGCACGTTTCCTGCACGCGAACAAGGCCGTGAGAGCATGACCGAAGACCCTGAACGACTGAAGGGCCCGCCTCCGCCAGAGAGCGAGACTGTGTCCACATTGCGTGTCGCCTGCGACGGCGGCGAAGGCGCTCTTGGCCATCCGCGCGTCTGGCTTTCGATCGATCCGCAGGTCGGGTGGGTCGAATGCGGGTATTGCGACAAGCGCTACATATATTCAGGAGACTAGCGGCCCGAACGCCACGTCCGAAATCCGGCAGGCCACGATTGGCTGCCGCAAAGGCATCCTTCGAAAGCAGTCCGTCCGTGGCCGTGGCCATGCGCGGTCCCGCGAACGGCCCCGGGGCCGCTTTCGGAGAAAGCGTTCGGTCAAGGGGTGGCTATGATGAGGACGACATAGACAACTCCACGTTCTGCCGGGATTCGGCCGTGCTTTCTCCGTGCCATCGTCCCCTACATCACCGCATGACCGAACGCTTTCCTTTCGGACCCTACAGATCGGCGTAGACATGTGCCTCACACGTTGCGCCGGGATGAGTCACTGCGCCGAGCCGCGTGGACCCAACGAGTTGCGCATACTTCCATAGCGCTCCGCTTGTGTAGATCGTTTCCCTCGGCGTGTAGATCCGGGTCTCGAGTTCCTCGTCGCTCAGATCCACGCTGAGTTCGCCCTTGATCGCATCAATGGTGATCATGTCCCCATCCCGAAGCTTGCCAATCGGCCCCCCCCGTGCGCTCTCCGGGCCGACATGTCCAACGCAGAAGCCCCGCGTCGCGCCAGAGAACCGGCCATCCGTGATCAGCGCCACCTTCTTGCCCACACCCTGTCCCGACAGCGCGGCGGTCGTCGCCAGCATCTCACGCATTCCAGGACCACTTGCAGGACCTTCGTTGCGGATGACGATGACCTCGCCCTCCTTGTAGGTGCGCGCCTTGACGGCCGCGAAGGCGTCCTCCTCGCACTCGAAGACCCGGGCCGGGCCGGTGAAGACCTGCTCCTCCTCGCTCATGCCCGCGACCTTCACGATTGCGCCTTCCGGAGCGAGATTGCCCTTCAGCCCCACGACGCCGCCGGTCTTGGTGATCGGTGTCTCGACGGGGTGGATCACGCGACCATCGGCATCGCCGTCGATCCTGTCGAGCGCCTCGCCAATGGATTCGCCAGATGCGGTCATGCAATCTTCGTGGATCAGGCCTGCCTTGCGCAATTCCTTCATCACGACCGGTACGCCGCCGACCTCGTACAGGTCCTTGGCCACGAACTGACCTCCCGGCTTCAGATCGACGAAATAGGGCGTGTCGCGGAAGATTTCGCAGACATCGTCGAGGTCGAAATCGATTCCGGCCTCGTGGGCGATTGCCGGCAGATGCAGCCCTGCATTGGTGGACCCGCCGGTGCAGGCAACGATGCGGGCCGCGTTCTCGAGGCTCTTGCGGGTGACGACGTCCCGGGAGCGAATGTTCCTTTCCAACAGGTTCATCACGGCAAGGCCGGACGCCGTGGCAAACGCGTCGCGGCTTTCGTAAGGTGCGGGTGCGCCCGAGGAGTTCAGGAGCGCGAGGCCGATCGCTTCGGACACGCAGGCCATCGTGTTGGCCGTGAACTGGCCCCCGCAAGCCCCGGCCGACGGACAGGCGACCCTTTCGAGGGCACGAAGTTCCTCGTCCGAGCTCTTGCCTGCCTGGTGGCGGCCAACCGCCTCGAAGACATCCTGCACCGTCACGTCCCGGCCCTCAAAGCGGCCCGGCATGATCGACCCGCCATAGATGAAGACCGAGGGCACGTTGAGCCGCACCATCGCCATCATCATGCCAGGCAACGACTTGTCGCAGCCTGCCAAGCCGACGAGAGCGTCGTAGCAGTGCCCGCGCATCGTGAGTTCAACCGTGTCTGCAATGGCCTCGCGAGAGGCAAGCGAGGAGCGCATGCCCTCGTGGCCCATCGCGATCCCGTCTGTCACCGTTATGGTCGTGAACTCCCGAGGCGTGCCAAACCCTTCCTTGACGCCGAGCTTCACGGCCTGGGCCTGGCGATCAAGGGCGATGTTGCAGGGCGCCGCCTCGTTCCAGCAGGTCGCCACGCCCACGAAAGGCTGGGCGATCTCCTCTTCGGAGATTCCCATTGCGTAGTAGTATGATCGATGCGGCGCCCGGGCCGGACCTTCGGTTACGTGGCGGCTGGGCAGGCTGGACTTGTCGAATCTCTTTTTCAGCATGGCGGGCTCCCGGGATTTCAGCGGCTAGAGGAATAGACGCCGCCGCGTGGATCGACAAGCGAAGAAGCGAAGACCGCGAGATTGCAATTCCTGCCCGTCCTGCTTAACTGTGAATGAAAATCGGGCAGGCTCATGAACTGGATATCGAACTACGTCCGACCCAAGATCAACTCGCTGTTTTCCAGGCGGGAGACACCCGAGAATCTCTGGTCGAAATGCCCGGAATGCGGAACGATGCTGTTTCACCGGGAGTTGACCGAAAACCTGGGCGTCTGCACAAGCTGCGATCATCACATGGCGATCTCTGCACGCGATCGGCTGACCGCGCTCTTCGATGACGGCGCGTTCACCGAAGTGGACGTGCCGCTGCCCAAGCCCGACCCGTTGTCGTTCCGCGACCAGAAAAGGTACCCGGATCGCCTCAAGTCCGCCCAGCGCGAGACCGAAGAGAGGGAGGCCATGCTCGTCGCCGAAGGAATGATCGAGCGAACGCCCATTGTGGCAGCCTGCCAGGACTTCAGCTTCATGGGTGGCTCGATGGGCATGTATGTTGGCAATGCCGTCATCGCTGCCGCAAGTCGCGCCGTTGAGCTCAAGCGTCCCCTGATCCTCTTTTCGGCCGCCGGCGGCGCCCGCATGCAGGAAGGGATCCTGTCCCTCATGCAGATGCCGCGCACCACGGTTGCGGTCGAGCTGGTGCGCGACGCCGGTCTCCCCTACATCGTAGTTCTCACGAACCCGACGACAGGCGGTGTCACGGCGTCATATGCCATGCTTGGCGACATTCACATTGCCGAACCCAATGCGCTCATCTGCTTTGCTGGTCCGAGGGTCATAGAGCAGACGATCCGCGAGACGCTTCCCGAAGGCTTTCAGCGCGCCGAGTATCTCCTGGACCATGGCATGCTTGATCGCGTGACGCATCGCCGTGACATGAAGGGCGAACTTTCACGCATCACTCGCATGCTCCTCAACATGCCTCCTCCCGTGAAGGGCGAACTTCCCCCTCCGAACGACGCCAAATCGGAGCCGGTGACGGCGTCTGGGTAGCAGAATGCGCACAATGCCAGACCTTGGCGACGAAACCGCATTGATGCGATTCACGTCAACTGACGCAGTACTCGAAAGGATGCAGCTCCTGCATCCAAAGGTCATCGACCTGACCCTGGACCGCATGGGCCGCTGCCTTTCGTCGGTCGGGAACCCGCATGTCAAGCTGCCCCCGGTGGTCCATGTCGCAGGCACAAACGGCAAGGGTTCGACCCAGGCAATGATCCGCGCCGGGCTCGAAGCCGAAGGATTGACGGTCCACGCCTACACATCGCCGCATCTCGCCCGATTCCACGAGCGAATCCGCGTGGCGGGACAGACCATCGCGGAACCGGACCTGCTGGAACTCCTCGAAAAGGTCTACGCGGCCAACGGCGGCGAGACGATCACGTATTTCGAGATCACGACCGTGGCGGCATTTCTGGCATTTGCGGAGACCCCTGCCGACTGGACATTGCTTGAAGTCGGCCTTGGCGGGCGCCACGATGCTACCAACGTGGTGGACAATCCCGTTCTGACCATCATCACCAAGGTAGATCTCGACCATCAGCAGTTTCTGGGCGACACGATCAGGGAGATTGCAGGCCAGAAGGCCGGCATCATCAAGCGCGGCATTCCGGTCATCATCGGGCCTCAGCATGACGACGGGATGGGCGTCATCGAGGCCGAGGCTGCACGCCTTGACGCGCCGACAATCTCCTTTGGGCAGCATTGGCACGTTCATGAAGAGCAAGGCCGAATGGTGTTCGAAGACGAATCCGGCCTTCTCGACCTGCCGGTTCCCAATCTTCGAGGGCCGCATCAATTGGCCAACGCGGGCATGGCCATCGCGGCACTCAGGCACTTGGGCATGGGTGAAGTCGCGGCCCGCGGCGCCGTGACCAACGCGTACTGGCCAGCAAGAATGCAGAGGTTGAAGACAGGCCCGCTGGTCGAGGCTGCGCCAGCGGCGGAACTCTGGCTTGACGGTGGTCACAATCCGGCGGCCGGCGAGGCTCTTGCGGAAACGATCAAGACCCTGCCGGAACGACCGACACGCCTTATCTGCGGAATGCTCGCAACCAAGGACGTGGCGGGCTACCTCCTGCCATTGGCAAGCGTGGCGGAGAGTCTCCATGCCATCGCGATACCGGGTGAGTCCGCGACACTATCGGCGGAGGATACCGCCGAGGCCTCCACATCCGTGGGCCTTCCGACAGCCATTGCCCCATCCGTTCAGGATGCGCTGGCCGAGATCGTCAAGTCCGATCCGGCAGCGAGGATACTCATCTGTGGCTCGCTCTATCTTGCGGGAGCGGTCTTGAGAGAGAACGGATGAGCCGCGCCATCGCCGACTCAACCCCGCAATCCAGAACGGTCGGATCAACGCAAGCGACGCAACGGCATACGGGATGGCGGGCTAAGCCGGGTGCATCTGGCCAAGATCAAGCCTGACGTGATCGCAGACCGCCCGGGGCACGATTGTGCCTTGTCTGCCCATTGCGAGTTCAACCAAACCGTACCGCACCATCGTATGCAGGGTTCTCGAAAGATTGGATGTCTTCCGACCGCTCAACATCGCGAGTTCGGTGAGAGGATTCGGATTTTCCTGTGCGATGAGCCGCAAAAGCTCCTGATTCCTTTGCGACAAGATCTTGGAAAAGCTCTCGATCGAGGTACACTAAACTCTCGGCTCGCCCTTCTTGGGCTTTTGCTCGCCCTTCGCGATCGCCGGTATCCGAGCTTTCATCGCTCCATAGCTTGAAATGCCTGCGTTGAGCGTCTTGCTGGTCATGCCATTTCACCAAGGTCTCTCAGGGCACCACCGACCTCGGACCAAAGGTCAGCACGCAAAGCGGCGGCATCCACATAGTCTTGGGGCTTGATTGATCGAAACCTGTGTTTGTGGTCCCACTCCATCGGCGCCTTCTTGCCTGGACCGGATCCCGTCCTGATCTCGCGAGCGTTGTCAAATCCCGCAATCCTCTCGCCGTCCGGCTTGTGCAGAGTGAGGGAGTAATTGATCCCGTGTGGTCATTCGTTCGACACCGGCACCCGGGCGACATCGGATTTGATCCCCAATCCCCTCCCTTCGATGGGAAACAATGTCACCCCGTCAAGTTGAAGGCGTGTATCCGGACACTTGTCTCTCATTACTGCACCATCGCATGGATTCATCAGTAGATGATAACACGGCAAGAGCATGGAGGCTGCTTCTTGCCGAACCGTCCGATCCCGGAAACTTGAGTGCCCGCCGCGTCGCGTCGGCGTGGACGGCCCGTCTCCTCCGCGCGGGCACGACCATTGAACGGGCGACGACGTCGCTAAAGGCCGTCGTGCAAGCCAGACGCGCGGTGCATCCGGAGGCCCAGATCCCATCCCGAGAGCGGGTCTTGGCGAGCACCTCGAAGACGCGGCACGGAAAGAGGTTGGCGACGACCATGACAGGGACCGCGAACCTTGCGCTTCCGGCGGTCCATTCCCTTGTGGCAACGTCGACGACAGCATTGGCGGCGACGGCACGAAGTTGCGGATGCCAGAGGGGCCTCTGGTCCCAAATGTGCAGAACGCTGGATCCGCCGATGCGTCGCCCTCCGAAACCCGGGGTCGGTGGCGTCGGTCCGCATCGTCGCGTGCGCGATTCGAGACAGGATGCCGATGACAGCCCTGTGGTTCACGGCGGCGATACTCGCGGTCTCGCGCAGCCGGGTGAACACGGCATAGTGGGCGGCACGGGCATGATGCCGCGCACGCGGACGTCCAGCCACTTCCACGCAGCGTTACGCCGGCAGGTCGGGTGGGCCCGTTCCGGCACGAGTTGCAGGGTGGATGGTCGAGGGACGTGCACATGCTTCCGGTTGCGCGCGCGCAGCCCCGGATGGTATCGGACTGCCGGTGACAGAGCGCGTCCTGCAGCAGCTCAATGCTGCGCCTGCGCTCATGCACGTGTGCGGCGAACGAATGCCTCTGATCTTGTGCACGAGATCTTGGGTACACGCGAGTTGATCATGTCGTTTATCGTCGGTGCGTGCTGGATTTACCGAAGTCCTACTGAGGGGCCACGATGAAACTGAGCGGGAAATTGGCACTCGTCACCGGCGCGTCTTCGGGCCTTGGGGCTCATTTCGCGCAGATTCTGGCCGAGCAAGGGGCTGAGGTCACCGCGGCGGCACGGCGTGTGGACCGACTGCAGGGCCTGTGCGCGAAAATCGAAGGCGACGGCGGAAGGGCGCAAGCGGCGGCTTTGGACGTGACCGATCCCGCCAGTGTGGCCGCGATCTTCGAGGATCGCACTTTCGACATAGTGGTCAACAATGCCGGAGTCACCGTCGACGGCCCGGCGTTGACGACCACCGAGGACGACTGGGCGCGCGTCATCGACACCGATCTCACCGGCGTGTTCCGCGTAGCCAGGGCCGCAGGCCAAAGTCTGGTGAACGCAGGCAAGGGTGGCAGCATAGTCAATATCGCATCGATTCTCGGGCTCCGCGTTGCTGGAAACCTGTCGGCTTATGCCGCGGCCAAATCCGGCGTCGTGCAGATGTCCAGGAGTCTCGCGCTGGAATGGGCGCGCTACGGCATTCGCGTCAATGCGCTCTGCCCGGGCTATATCGAAACCGATCTCAACCGCGACTTCTTCGCTTCCGACGCGGGAAAGGCGTTGATCAAACGCGTGCCGCAACGACGCCTTGGCAGCATGTGCGATCTCGACGGCCCGCTTTTGCTGCTGGCCTCCGACGACGGCGCCTTCATGACCGGCGCCGAAATCGTGGTCGATGGCGGCCACCTCGTCTCTTCACTCTGAAAGAAGGAACCATGGACTTCACCATTGCCGCTCGCATCGAGGACTTCCGCGCCCGTACAGCGCGTTTCGTCGAAGATGAGATCATGCCGCTGGAAGACAATCGCGCGAATTACGACGCGCACGAGAACATCCGCCTCGATGTGCTGGAACAACTCCGTGAGAAGGCAAAGGCAGAGGGGCTGTGGTGCCTCCAGTTGAAGGAGGAAACCGGCGGACAGGGCCTGGGCAAGGTTGCCATTGCGGTCTGCTATGAAGAGATGAACCGCTCGATCTTCGGACCATGCGCATTCAACTCGGCGGCCCCCGATGATGGCAACATGATGGTCCTGGAACAGGTCGCGACCGATGCACAGAAAGAACGCTGGTTGCAGCCGATTGTGCAGGGAGAGGTCCGTTCCGCATTCGCGATGACGGAACCGCATCCCGGCTCTGGCTCCGACCCTGGCGGCATGATGATCACGACCGCGGAAAGGACCAGCGACAGCTACATCATACGTGGCCGCAAGTGGTTCATCACCGGTGCCGAAGAGGCCGATCACTTCATCCTCGTCGCGCGCACCTCGGACGACCCGCGCAAGGGACTCTCGGCCTTCCTGCATCACAGGGACACGCCCGGTTTCCGCATCGATCGCCGCATCCCGATCATGGGCCCCGAGGAACATGGAGGCCATTGCGAAATCGTCTACGAGGACATGGAGATTCCCGCCGAGAACCTGCTGATGGAGGAGGGCGACGGGCTGAAACTCACCCAGATCCGCCTTGGCCCGGCGCGGCTGACCCATTGCATGCGCTGGCTGGGTCTTTCGAAGCGCTGTGTCGAGATCGCCAACACCTATGCCCACGAGCGTCTTGCCTTCGGTGAACGCCTCTCGAATCGCGAGAGCATCCAGATGATGCTCGGCGACTTGGCCATGCAGATCGAGATCGGGCGACTGCTGGTGATGAAAGCGGCGTGGGCGCTGGCCCAGGGCAGCTTCGCCCGGAAAGAGGTGTCGATGGCCAAGGTCCATGTCGCGAACCTGCTGCATCAAGCCGCCGACACCGCAATCCAGATCAATGGCGCCCGCGGCTATTCCAAGGATACTGTGCTTGAATGGATCTATCGCTATGCCCGCCAGGCACGGCTGGTCGATGGGGCCGACGAGGTGCACAGGATGGTTCTGCACCGCAATGTCGAGAAGGAAGGTCGCGGATTTTGGACGTGGGGCGTCGGTGAATGAACGCCAAGGCAGATTTCGATCCGGCCCGGCTCGAAGGATTTCTCGCAAGACAATTCGGCGAAGCGGCCCGATTTGAGCTTCAGCGGATCGTCGGCGGCCAGTCCAATCCGACCTATTTCGTGACCTATGGGTCGCACCGCATGGTCCTGCGCAAGCAGCCCGATGGCCCGATCCTGCGCGGCGCCCACGCCGTCGACCGCGAGTTCCGGGCCATGTCGGCGCTGCACCCTGCCGGCGTGCCCGTGCCTCGCCCCATACTCTATCACGACGACCCGGATCTGCTCGGCACGCCCTTCTACCTCATGGAACGCATCGAGGGCCGCGTCTTCCCGGACGGCGCACTTGCCGACGCGGATCGCACCGAGCGCCGCGCGCTCTGGATGGGGCTGGCGGATGCAATGGCGGAGATGCATGCGGTGCGCCCGGACGAAGTCGGTCTTGCTGATTACGGGAAGCCTGGAAATTACTTCGGGCGCCAGATCGCGCGTTGGACACGGCAATGGACGGAAAGTCAGAGCGACCCGATCCCCGAACTTGACCGGCTTGCCGCCTGGTTGACCGCGAACCAACCGGCGGACGATGCCCGGATCAGCCTTGCGCATGGCGACTATCGCATGGGCAACGTGATCTTCCACCCGACCGAGCCGCGCGTGGCCGCAATCCTTGACTGGGAGCTCTCCACCTTGGGCCATCCGCTGGCCGATCTCGGGTTTTGCTGCATGGCATGGCACACTTCGCCCGAAGAATACGGTGGACTTCTTGGCCTGAACCTGGCGGCTCTGGGCTTGCCGACAGAGGCGGAGTTCATCAGTCGCTACATGGCCGGCAGCCCCGACATGGCGCCGCTGACGACGTTTCACAGAGCCTTCGCGCTCTTCCGGTTTTCGGTGATTTGGGTGGGCATCGCCGACCGGGTCCGCGCCGGCACTGCAGCCGCTGCAGATGCCGGAAAACACGGGGCCATGGCCAAGCGCCTCGCCGCTCGAGGCATCGATGCAATCGACGGCAGACATTGAGAACCGTTGACAATCAGGTTTCGGTTCAGGCGGGCCAACGCCGTTTCCCGCCCAGTGACCGTCGGTACGGCGGCACAGGCAGCCCAAGCCGATTGCAGTGACAATGTTGGAAGGGCGGTGCTGACCGATGCCATGTGGGCGCGGGCCGTGGCCATTTCACCCGGAAGGTCGATCGATCTCGCCGTTGCCGCGGAGAACCACCGGCAATGCCGCGAAGCCGACCTCGTACGGATCCGGACAGGGTCGCCTTGGCCCAACCTTCCGGAGCGCAGTCAGGCACGTCCATCGCCGGGCGCTTTCCGGTGTCTTCGAATGTGTCTTCACCGCAGCGCCGGAGGAGTTCGACCTTGGATCTCCGGCACGCGTTCGTTGTCGGCACGATCGTCCAGGCACGCCTGGTGACGGCAGGCGCAAAGGTCTGACCTGCAGGGCGGGTGCGGACACTCCCGAAACGACCTGAACCGCAGGACAGTCGCGGTTGTTGCGGCGCTGCGCCATCACAGGCAAGTGCTTCTGTCGGCGGCGCCTCGACTCGTCGCCGACGCGGTCGCGGCAACCTCTTGGTCAACGGGCTCCGGCCCAGCCGTTCAAAATTCAAGGTCCGGCGGAGGCTTGAACCATGGGAGTGCCGCATTGCCTCCTCTCGACGGGAAGGCAAGGATCCGCATCGACGCAACGGTCCTTCGTTCGACAACCGGGATTGCGACATGTGCACCGGACTTTGACTTCAGCGCCTCTTTGGCGGCACCTAGGTTGTACACCCTGGCCGGTCGGACCTAAATTCCTACGTCAATGATGGCTTGCGCCAGCACCGGCACCGTGTCGGAATTCAACCCTGCCACGTTTATCCGGCTGTCTCCCACCATGTAGATTCCATGCCTTTCTCGAAGGTCCAGAACCTGTTCGGGAGTTGCGCCAATGCGCGAGAACATGCCCCGATGCCGCGTGATGAAATCGAAGCGCTCCGAATTCGACCGCATGCGAAGTTCACTGGCCAACCGCTCGCGAAGCCCCAGCATTCCGTTGCGCACATCCTCAAGCTCCGCTTGCCAGTCGGAACGCAGGTCGGGAGTGTCGAGAATCATCTGGACCACTCGCGCGCCGTGATCCGGCGGAAATGAGAAATTTTGCCGGTTGAGATATGCCAGCGTATCCTGAACCAGTGGCCTCGATCCGGCATCGGGAGCGATCGCGACCAGAACTCCCGTTCGCTCTCGGTACAATCCAAAGTTCTTTGAGCAGCTCGCCGCGATCAGCATCTCGGGCATTCGCGATGCCAGCAGACGCGTGCCGAAGGCGTCCTCGTCCAGCCCGTCGCCAAATCCCTGATACGCGATGTCAATGAACGGAATGGCTCCCCTCCTGGCCAGCAGGTCCGCCAGGGTCTCCCATTGTTCGGCTGCCAGGTTCGCACCGGTCGGATTGTGGCAGCAACCGTGCAACAGCACGAGGTCGCCATTCTTGGCATCTTCGAGATCCTCGATCATCCCGTCAAAGTCGACATCGCGCGTGGCGGCGTCGAAATAGCGATACTCTCGCATTGGAACGCCCAGGTAGCTTGCGATCGTAAGGTGGTTCGGCCAGGTCGGCGAGGACATCCATACCGTCGTGGCACGATCTGCGTACCGCATCAGCTCAAGCCCCTGCCGGATCGCGCCCGTGCCGCCGGGTGCCGCGGCAACGGCGACACGTCCGTCGCCCGCGCTGTCCTTCAGGAGAAGCTCGCGCATGGCGCTGCAATAGGCTGGGTCGCCGCGGAGATTCGTGTACGTCTTCGTCTCCTGCGTCTCGACCAGGCGGCGCTCTGCCGCCTTCACCGCCCGCATGACCGGGGTCACGCCTTCCGCATTCTTGTAGACGCCGACACCAAGGTCGATCTTGTCGGTCCGCGGGTCGTCGCGGAAAATCTGCATGAGTTGGAGAATCTTGTCGGGCGGCTGCGGGGTCAGGTCGGTCAGCATGGCATGTCCTCAGCTTGGAATTCGCGAGAGATCACGGTCGCGGGTCAGGCGACGGGTGCGTCTTTCCCTGCGTACCGGCGTGAATCCGTGTTTCTGGTATAGTGCAAGTGCGCGGGGATGGTCGAGCGTGCAGGTCTGCACAGTGAGCTTGGTGACGCCCTTGCGCTCCCAGGCCGTGAGTATGGCCGTCTTGAGAAGCCAGCTCCCCAGACCCTTTCCCACGGATTCCGGCACGATCCCGAACAAGGCAAGGTCGCAAGCATCCTCGCCCTGGTCCTCGAGCACGAAAAATCCCCGCGGCCATCCCTTCTCGAACAGGGTGTAGAGGGACATCCTGTCCGCAGAAAGCCACTCGGCGATTCTCTCGTGTTCCCAGGCTAGGATGTCCTCCCACGCATAGTCCCGTCCGACTGCATCATAGAGCGCCAGAAACCACCAGACAGGAGGGTCCTCCGATTTCAGAAGGGCAGCCGATGCCGACACCGGCGGCAATCGCGGCCAGTCATAGTCCGGCCGAGACTCCATCTCGAGAAAGGTGATCGTGAAGGAGATTCTGGCGCCGGCCTTCTGGACGCTCATCCCGTAGCCACTTTCAGGTCGCCATACATGCCCCATTCGGCCCAAGACCCGTCATAGAGAGCGTGATGCCGATGTCCGATCCGTTCGAGCCCGAGATTCAGGATCGCGGCGGTCACGCCGGACCCGCAGGTGGTGATGACCGGACCCGACAAGTCCGCACCGGCACCCTCGAACACGGCTCTCAGCCCTGAGACGGGCTTCATCGTGCCGTCATCGTTGAGCAGTGCCCGATAATGAACGCAGGTCGAGCCGGGAATGTGTCCGGACCGCAGACCCTCGCGCGGCTCGGGCTCCTCGCCCCGGAACCGTCCGGGCGAGCGGGCATCGAGTATCTCGTGGTCTCCCAGCTTCGATGCCGCCGCAACCTGGGTAACGTCTTTCACCAGCTGGTTCTGGCGGCTGACCGTGATATGCCTGTCACGCATGATCGGCGGCACATCCTCGACGTGCCGGCCTTCCGCTGTCCACTTGGGGAACCCGCCGTCCAGGACGGCGATGTCCGACTTGCCCATGAGACGAAACAGCCACCACACGCGCGCTGCGGAAAACAGTCCTGCACCGTCATAGACAACGACCTGGTGCCCGTCACCGACGCCCATCGCACGCATCCTGCTGATGAACTTCTCCGGCTGCGGAGCCATGTGCGGCAGCCCGGACCGGTGATCGCTGATGTCATCGATGTCAAAAAAACGCGCACCCGGAACGTGGCCCAGGTCGTATTCGGCACGCGCATCGCGCTTCATGTCGGGCAGGTACCATGATGCATCTAGAATCCTGATGTCCGGATCATCAAGATGCCGGGCCAGCCAGCCCGTCGAGACAAGGGTTCTGGGGTCGTCATTCATGGCCAGACTCACGCTCGATGCCTGCCCGTGCTAAGCTCTCGTGTCCTCCAAGGCAAGCACGGACGAGATTGAGACGCGCGCATTGCATCGCTATGGTGCGTGGAAGCGGGCAGCAACGGCGGCAGGAACGTGACCGTATTGGCAAAGTACCAGCGGCTTGAGGCGGAGGGCATCTGGCGCCGCGGTCCGGGCGAGCAGCGCCGGGACGTCATCGTGTCCGTCGGCAAGACATCCATCACGATCCTGACCCCGACGGACACCACCCTGACGCACTGGTCGCTGCCGGCGATGGAACGCAAAAATCCAGGCCAGATGCCCGCCCTCTACTGTCCCGAAGGAGATGCCAGCGAAACCCTTGAACTCGCCGAGGACACATTCGTCGAGGCGGTGGAAAGGGTGCTCGAATCCGTTCGGCGGCGCCAGATGCGTTCAGGGACCGTGCGGCGGTTCGTCGCCGTCACGCTCGTGATTGCCGTTCTGGGCGGGGCGGCGTTTTGGCTGCCAGGCGCGATCGCGCGTCACACCGCGTCACTGCTGCCGGACGTGGCGCGCGCGTCCTTCGGCATGGCGCTTCTTTCGGAAATGAGCCGGATGACAGGTCCGCCGTGCGACGCACCGTCCGGACTCCGCGCCCTTGAACATCTCCAGCGCCGGTTGTTCGGCGCCGATTCCGCGCGACTCGTGATCTTGCCCTCCGCGTCGCCCGAAACCGCGCACGTGCCTGGCGGCACGATCCTGATTGCGCACACGCTGCTCAAGGAGACGGAAACGCCCGAGGTGCTGGCGGTCCATGTGCTGGCCGAAGACATCCGTCGCAACGACAGCGACCCTGTCGTCCGGCTTCTGCACGTGGCAGGGGTCAAGGCCATGCTTGTCCTGCTCACCCAAGGGACGGTGCCGGATGACGCCGTCGCGCGAATGGCGAAGCATGTCGTCGCGACCGTCCCGTCGCCCGTACCGACGAACGTCCTGATGGACCGGATCGTCGCCGCTGGGATGACAATCAGGACCCACACTGACTTGGTGGATCGTCCAGGCCAGTCAGCGGCGGCAGCCGCCACCGAGGCTGCTCCCGCACCGCACCCCGTCCTGGACGACGGGCACTGGATAGCGCTTCAAGGAATTTGCGAAGAATGACCCCGCTGGCCCGTACGAACGCCGGGCTGCGCCCTGGAGCGCTCCCGCAGGCGAGTGACGCAAGGAACCTGCGCTTGCGAACGTGCGGACCGCGGGCATTTGCAGCTACCGGGTACCATACATGCGATCTCCGGCATCGCCGAGGCCTGGAACAATGTAGCCCTTTTCGTTCAACCGCTCGTCCACCGATGCGGTCACGACCGGCACATCAGGATGCGCGTCCGCCATGCGTTGAACGCCTTCGGGCGCGGCCAACAGGCAGAGGAACCGGACATCGACCGCGCCCGCCTCCTTGACGAGCGCGATTGCCGCAGCCGAGCTGTTCCCCGTCGCAAGCATGGGATCCACCACGATGACCCTCCGCTCCGAGAGCGCTTCAGGCAACTTGCAGTAATACTGAACCGGTTCCAGCGTCTCTTCATCGCGATAGAGCCCCACGAACCCGACCCGGGCCGACGGCATCAAGTCAAGCATCCCGTCAAGAAGGCCGTTGCCCGCGCGCAGGATCGATACCAAGGCAAGCTTTCGGCCATCAAGAACAGGTGCATCCATGGGTTCCAGCGGAGTGTGCACCCGCCGGGTCGTCACTGGAAGATCCCGCGTGACCTCGTAGGCCAGGAGCGTGCTGACTTCGCGCAGAAGCTGGCGGAACAGCCCGGTCGGCGTGTCGGCATCTCTCATGAGCGTCAGTTTGTGCTGGACGAGCGGGTGCTCGACTACGGTCAGGTGCCCTGGCATCGTGATCCCCTTACCTGTTCAAAGAAAACTTCGGCCCGGCCCGCTTGCCGGCACACCAAGATGCGCAGCGATCGAGACGGCCAGATCGGCAAATCCCACATGCCCGATCGCACGCGGGCCAATGCCATGACCGGTGACGGGGACACGCTCTCGTGTGTGGTCGGTTCCGCACCAGGTCGGGTCGTTGCCGTGATCCGCGGCAAACAGGATCAAGTCGCCTCTCCCAAGCCGTTCCAGAACGCGCGGCAGTTGGGCGTCGAACCACTCCAGCGCGCGAGCGTAGCCCGGGACATCGCGACGATGACCATAGACCGAGTCGAACTCGACGAAATTTGCAAAGGTCAGGCTTCCGTCCGCGGCATCGTCGGCCAGACGGGCGAGATGCCCCATCAGTTCGGCATCCGTGCCTCGGGCAACGTCATGAATTCCCTGCATGGAGAAAATGTCTCCGATCTTGCCGATGGCGTGAACCCTGCCGCCCGCCTTGGCGACCCACTCGCAGAGCGTCGGCGCAGGCGGCGGAATCGCGAAGTCACGCCGGTTTCGGGTCCTGTCGAACGCACCGCTGGAACCGACAAATGGGCGAGCGATCACACGGCCCACGCGCATCGCGTGCAGCAACATCGCCAGTTCCTCGCAGAGATTCAACAGGCGATCGAGGCCGAAGCGCTCCTCGTGCGCGGCAATCTGGAAGACGCTGTCTGCGGACGTATAGCAAATCGGCCATCCTGTCCGCAGGTGCTCGTCGCCCAGGCGCTCGACGATCTCGATGCCGGAGGCATGGCAGTTTCCCAGCGTGCCCTCGGTGCCGGCAAGCCGGGCCGCTTCCCTCATGATCTCGGCCGGAAAGGCCGGAGTGTCGTTCGGAAAGAAATGCCAGTCCCAAGGCACCGGCACACCCGCAAGCTCCCAGTGACCTGAAGGCGTGTCCTTGCCCCGCGATGCCTCAGTCGCGGCACCCCAAAGGCCGACCGGTCCGGTCGCGAACCCGGGCATGTCTGCGCCCGAGGCCAGCCTGACTGCCTCGCCGAGCCCGAGAGCCCCGAGATTCGGCATGTTGAGCGGACCTGTTCGCCCTTCTTCCGCAAGACCGGCGGCGCAGGCCTCCGCTATATGGCCAAGCGTATTGGCCCCGGCATCCGGAATCGTCCCGTTGAAATAGCCATCGGCGTCCGGCGCACCCCCGGCGCCAACGCCATCCATCACGACCAGGAAGGCGCGCGGCATCAGCCGACCCGGCCCATGACAAGCGGGCCCGCCTCGTCGGCGACGCCGATGCTTACGGCAGAGAGGAAGGCCCTCTCTGCTGCATCCGCAGCCGCGCCATCCGCGGCGTGCAGCCTGGCAAGCGGATCGCCCTTGGCCACCTTGGCCCCCAGCGGCAGGATGTCCGAGAATCCCACAGAGGGATCTATGCGGTCGCCGCCATGCATGCGCCCGCCGCCCAGGCGCACCACCGCCATGCCGATCACGTGCCCGTCAATCGAGGCGACTTGGCCGGCCGCCGGCGCAGCCACATCGCGAACGACCTTGGCAGTCGGCAGGCACGACTGCCACCCTGCGCTGAACGCCGCCGGGCCGCCAAGCGCGGCCACCATCGCATCGAACCTGGCTGCCGCCTCGCCCGACCGGATTGCCCCGCGCACCCTGTCCCGCGCGACCTCGGGTGCCTCCTCGACGCCGGCCAGAACGAGAAGCTCGGAGCCAAGCGTCAATGCCAGATCGACCCACCGCGCGCTTCCGGCTCCGGTCAGGGCGTGCATCACCTCGGCGATTTCAAGGGCATTTCCTGCGGCGGGCGCCAGCGGCTGGTTCATGTCCGTTATCAATGCAACCGTCGGGCATCCTGCACCATTGGCCGTCTCGACCAGCGAATTCGCGAGTGCCTTCGCTTCCTCCATTCCGGTCATGAACGCGCCGGATCCGCACTTCACGTCGAGAACCAGCGCGTCCAGCCCTGCCGCAAGCTTCTTTGAGAGAATCGAGGCCACGATGAGATCAATGCTCTCGACCGTTCCCGTGATGTCGCGCACCGCATAGAGCCGCCTGTCCGCAGGCGCGATCCGCCTCGAGGCGGCCACGATCGCAGTACCGGTCTCCTTGACAATCCTCCGAAGCCCGGCCTCGTCGATCTCCGCCGAAACACCCGGGATCGCCTCAAGCTTGTCCAAGGTGCCGCCCGTGTGCCCGAGCCCCCGGCCGGATATCATCGGGTTCGCCATGCCGACCGCAGCCAGCGCCGGTGCCAGCAGCAATGACACGCAATCCCCGATGCCGCCCGTCGAATGCTTGTCCACGATCGGCCTGCCGACATCCCATGCCAGCACGTCGCCGCTGTCGCGCATCGCAAGGGTGAACGCGACCCGCGCTTCTTCAGAGAGGCCGCGCAGGCAGACGGCCATGGCAAATGCGCCGGCCTGGGCGTCGGTCACCGCTCCGCTGGCAAGGCCAGCGGCAAACCAGTTCAGTTCATCCTTGTTCGGCTGGCCTCCGTCCCGAAGCCTCTCGATGATCGTGCGTGCATCCATTCAGGCATCGCCCATCTGGGACCTGTCGAAGGCGCCCGGCAACAGTTCCGCCACGCGCGTCGTCAGGCTTTTGCCGCCAACGGTTGCCATGGTGACGGTCGCCGCCGAATCAGCGAATTCAAGCAGTTTTTGTCGGCATCCGCCGCACGGCGCAACCGGCTCCGGGCCATCTGCAATGACGGCGATCTCCACAAAGCTCGTCTCTCCCGCGGCAATCATGGCCGCGATGGCGCCGGCTTCCGCGCACGTGCCTTCCGGGTAGGCGACGTTTTCCACGTTGCAGCCTGAATGCACCCGTCCCGAGGCAGAGCGCAACGCGGCGCCGACCTTGAAGCCGGAATACGGTGCATAGGCGTTCTTGCGCGCTTCATCGGCCGCCTTGATCAAGTCCATGGATCACTCCCGTTTCGGCAAGGGTGGCGCGGCAAATCTTGGAACGCAATAGGCGGTCAGGCTTGCCCAATTGCAATCTTCAACGCAGAGTGGCGTCGTTTCGATGCCAGGGAGGCAGGACCGAACCTCCCGAACTGCGAATGAGACCCGAACGACCTGTCTGGAGGCACAGAATGTCTGAACACCCGCGCGAGACCGCGCTCCGGCAAGCGGCGCTTGAGTACCACGAGCTCCCCAAACCCGGCAAACTGGAGATTCGGGCCACCAAGCCTCTCGCCAGCGGCCGCGATCTCGCCCGCGCCTACAGCCCGGGCGTCGCGGAGGCCTGCCTGGAAATCAAGTCCGATCCCATGAACGCTTTCCGATTCACGGCGCGCGCGAACCAGGTTGCCGTGGTCACCAACGGTTCGGCGGTGCTGGGGCTTGGCAACATCGGCGGGCTTGCCGCCAAGCCGGTGATGGAAGGCAAGGCCGTTCTGTTCAAGAAGTTTGCAAACATCGACTGCTTCGACATCGAAGTGAACGAAAGCGATCCCGAACGCCTGGCCGAGATCGTCTGTGCGCTCGAGCCGACCTTCGGCGCAATCAATCTCGAAGACATCAAGGCACCGGACTGCTTCGTCGTCGAGCGCATATGCGCCGACCGGATGAACATCCCCGTGTTTCACGACGACCAGCACGGGACCGCCATCGTCGTGGGTGCCGCCGCAACCAACGCGCTCCACGTTGCGGGAAAGTCATTCGAGGACATCAAGGTAGTGTCGACCGGCGGAGGAGCGGCGGGAATCGCCTGCCTGAACATGCTCCTGAAGCTGGGCGTCAAGCGCGAGAACATCTGGCTGTGCGACCTCGAGGGCCTGGTGCATGAAGGGCGCAAGGCTGACATGACGCCGCAAAAGGCAGAATTCGCGCAGCCAGGCGGGCCGAAGTCGCTGGCCGATGTCATCTTTGGAGCGGACCTGTTCCTGGGCCTGTCCGGTCCCGGGGTCCTCTCGAAGGACATGGTCAGCAGAATGTCCGGTCCGCCCATCGTCTTTGCGCTGGCCAATCCGGAGCCCGAGATCATGCCTGACGACGTGCGGGAGGTTGCGCCGGACGCGATCATTGCCACCGGCCGTTCTGATGTCCCCAACCAGGTGAACAACGTGCTGTGCTTTCCGTTCATCTTCCGGGGCGCACTGGATGTCGGCGCGACCACGATCAATGACGAGATGAAGCTGGCCTGCGTCAACGGGCTCGCCCGTCTTGCGCGCACGACCACGAGCGCGGAAGCGGCCGCCGCCTACAAGGGCGAGGAACTGACGTTCGGACGCAACTATCTCATTCCCAAGCCGTTCGACCCACGCCTCATGCGGGTGGTGGCATCCGCCGTCGCCCAAGCCGCCATGGACACTGGCGTCGCCACCAGGCCGGTCAAGGACATGGACGCCTACCACCACAAGCTGAACGCGGCCGTCTACAAGTCCACGATGATCATGCGGCCGGTATTCGAGGCCGCCTCAACCGCGCGCCGACGCATCGTGTTTGCGGAAGGCGAGAACGAGCGCGTTCTTCGCGCCGCCACGGCCATGATCGAGGAGATGTCGGACACCCCCATCCTCATCGGACGCCCGGAGGTGGTGGAGAGCCGGATCGAACGGCTTGGGCTGCCAATTCGGCGAGGTGAAAACTTCGATCTCGTGAACCCGGAAAGCGATCCCCGCTATCGCGACTACTGGACCACCTATCACGGACTCCTGGAACGTCGCGGCGTGACGCCGGAGCTTGCCCGGGCCATCATGCGCACGAACACGACAGCCATTGGCGCGGTCATGGTGCACAGGCAGGAGGCTGACAGCCTGATCTGCGGCGTCTTCGGGCAGTATCTCTGGCACCTGCACTACGTGAGCGAGGTTCTTGCGAGGGACGGGCTTCACCCGGTCGGGGCGCTCAGCCTCGTAATTCTCGAAGACGGTCCGCTGTTCGTGGCCGACACGCATGTCCATCCCGAACCCACGCCCGAGCAAATCGCAGAAGTCGTCCTGGGCGCCGCAAGGCATGTGCGCCGGTTCGGTCATGAGCCGAAGATCGCGCTCTGCAGCCACAGCCAGTTCGGAAACCTTGACTGCGACACTGGCGAGCGGATGCGCCGGGCCATGGCACTCCTGGATGCCGAGCCGCGCGACTTTGAATACGAGGGCGAGATGCATACCGACACGGCTCTCGACGTGACGATACGCGAACGGATCATGCCGCATGCACGATTCGAAGGACCGGCAAACGTGCTCATATTCGCGAATCTCGACGCGGCATCCGCGGTTCGAAACATTCTCAAGATGAAGGCGGGCGGCCTTGAGGTTGGTCCGATCCTGATGGGCATGGGCAATCGGGCGCATATCGTCACCCCGTCGGTGACAGCTCGCGGACTTCTGAACACGAGCGCGTTGGCGGGAACGCCTGTCGCGCAATATGGCTGAGCCTGCGAATGCCCGGGCGCGACAATTGACCAACTGGACATCCTGCGCCGAATTGCACATGCGCAGGTGAAGCAAACACTGGCTGGAAGGAGGGAATGATGGGGTACAAGGAAGTTTACGCGTCATGGAAGTCCGACCCCGAGGCATTCTGGCTTGAGGCCGCGGAAGCCATCGACTGGGACCGCAAGCCGACGCGCGCGCTGAACGACGGGAATGCGCCTCTCTACGAGTGGCTGGACGACGGACTGGTCAACACCTGCTGGAATGCCGTCGACCGGCATGTCGAAGCGGGACGTGGCGACCAGGACGCCATCATTCACGACAGCCCGGTGACCGGCACAAAGTCGCGGATCACCTATGCCGAGCTTCGGGACAGGGTTGCGCGGCTCTCCGGCGCCCTCGCCGCAAGGGGCGTGTCCAAGGGCGATCGCGTTGTCGTCTACATGCCGATGATCCCGGAAGCCCTTGTGGCGATGCTGGCCTGCGCCCGGCTTGGCGCCATCCATTCGGTCGTCTTCGGAGGCTTTGCCGCCAACGAACTTGCTGTCCGGATTGACGACGCCGCACCAAAGGCGGTCATTGCCGGCTCCTGCGGAATCGAGCCGGGCCGCATCGTCGAGTACAAGCCTCTTCTCGACGCCGCCATTGAGCTCGCGCGGCACAAGCCCGAGTTTTGCGTGATCTTCCAGCGCGAACAGGCACGCGCCGTGATGATCGACGGCCGCGACCTGGACTGGGATGAGGTGCAGGACGGCGTCACCCCGGCCGAGTGCGTGCCCGTGGAAGGCAATCATCCGGCATACATCCTCTACACGTCTGGCACGACCGGCGCGCCGAAGGGCGTCGTTCGCCCGACGGGCGGCCATCTCGTGGCGCTCAACTGGACCATGAAGAACATCTATGACGCAGACCCGGGCGACGTGTTCTGGACCGCATCCGATGTCGGTTGGGTCGTAGGCCATTCGTACATCTGCTACGCGCCGCTGATCCACGGCAACACCACGATCGTGTTCGAGGGCAAGCCGGTCGGAACGCCGGATGCCGGGACGTTCTGGCGCGTCATCGAGGAGCACGGCGTCAAGATCCTCTTTACCGCGCCCACGGCGTTTCGTGCCATCAAGCGCGAGGACCCGAATGGCGAGCTGATCAAGGATTACGACCTTTCGGGGCTCAAGATCCTGTTTCTCGCCGGCGAACGCGCAGACCCCGACACGATCGAATGGGCGCATAATCACCTTGGCGTTCCGGTCATCGACCACTGGTGGCAGACCGAAACCGGCTATTCCATCGCGGCGAACCCGATGGGAATCGAATCGCTGCCTGTCAAGAACGGCTCACCGTCCGTCGCCATGCCAGGTTATGATGTCCAGATTCTCGACGACGGCGGACTCCCCGTGAAACCGGGTGAACTCGGCGCGATCGCGATCAAGCTTCCGTTGCCGCCAGGCACGCTTGCGACCCTCTGGAACGCGGAGCAACGCTTCAGGAAGAGCTACCTCGAACAGTTCCCCGGCTATTACGAGACCGGCGATGCGGGCTTTGTCGACGAGGACGGGTACCTCTACATCATGGCGCGGACGGATGACGTGATCAACGTTGCGGGCCATAGGCTGTCCACCGGAGGCATGGAAGAAGTGCTCGCGGCCCATCCCGACGTTGCCGAATGTGCCGTCATCGGAGTGACGGACCAGCTCAAGGGACAGCTGCCGCTGGGCTTCCTCTGCACGAATGCCGGGACGTCTCGCCCGGACGACGAAATCGTCAAGGAATGCGTCAAGCTTGTGCGTGACCGAATCGGGCCCGTTGCCGCCTTCCGGCTCGCGGTCGTGGTTGATCGCCTGCCCAAGACCCGCTCAGGCAAGATCCTGCGCGGGGTAATGGTAAAGATGGCCGATGGCGAAGACTTCAAGATGCCAGCGACGATCGACGACCCAGCCATTCTGGAGGAGATTCATGAGGCTCTGGCGACCCTGGGATTTCCCAAGGACCAGTAGGCCACGACGCACGTGGCCGATCACGCCGAACGCGTGATTCGCTGCATGGCAACGCAGGCGCCAGGGACCGTCACACGAACTGCTCCCGAATCAAGCGCTCCTCCAGCCCGTGGCCCGGATCAAAGAGGATCTTGTGGCAAACACCCGGTTCGCTTCGAACCTCGACGGCCGTCACGTTGCGGACAGGCCGACCGTCGGCATCCGCCATCACCGGACGCTTCGCGGGATTCAAGACGTCAAACCGCACGGTCGCCGTCTTCGCGAGCAGCGCCCCGCGCCAGCGCCTTGGCCGGAACGGCGCCACGGCCGTCAAGGCCAGCACCTGCGACCCGATGGGCAGAATCGGTCCATGCGCGGAGTAGTTGTAGGCGGTGGAACCTGCAGGCGTGGACACCATCACGCCGTCACACACAAGCTCATCGAGCCGGGGCTTGCCGTCGACGCTGATCTTCAGGCGCGCCGCCTGCGATCCTTCTCGCAGCAAGGACACTTCGTTGATCGCGAGCGCATTTTCCGCGTTCCCGCCTTCGGTCTCGGCCCGCATGTGGAGCGGATTGATCACGGCCTCCTCCGCCTCCCGGAGGCGCTTCGGCAGGTCATCCATGCAAAACTGGTTCATCAGGAAGCCAACGGTGCCCCGGTGCATCCCGTAGACCGGCTTGTTCAAGGGCTGCACGACCTTCAGCGTGTCCAGCATGAAACCGTCGCCGCCAAGAGCCACGATCACGTCTGCCTCGTCCAGTGGCGTCTGCCCGAACCGCCTTGTCAGGTCCGTCAGCGCCTCTTGCGCCACCTCCGCCTCGCTTGCGCGAAATGACACTGACCTTTCCGACTGCATGATCCCTCCATCCGTTGGCCGCAAGATTGCCCGCGTCTCATCCAAACTCAAGTCCCCGAATTTGCGAGACAGGACGTCGCATCGCGCCGATTTGCCGGTTTCGACGCTTTCCGGGCCGCGTCAATCGATATAGAAACCGCCATGCCAGCACGGGAGCGTCGCCATGAATGTCCAGCACCGCGACTCCGGGTTCTTTGCCGAAGCGCTTGAAACCCGCGATCCGGAACTCTTCGCCGCAATGCGATCGGAACTCGGTCGCCAGCGCGACGAGATCGAACTGATCGCATCCGAGAACATCGTGTCGACCGCCGTGCTCGAAGCCCAGGGATCGGTCCTGACCAACAAGTATGCCGAGGGCTATCCCGGCAAGCGGTACTACGGAGGCTGCCAGTTCGTCGACGTTGCGGAGACGCTGGCCATCGAACGCGCCAAGGAACTCTTTGGCGCGGGTTTCGCAAATGTCCAGCCGAATTCCGGCAGCCAGATGAACCAGGCAGTGTTCCTGGCGCTGCTCCAGCCTGGCGACACGTTCATGGGACTGGACCTGAACTCGGGCGGGCACCTGACCCACGGGTCGCCTGTCAACATGTCGGGCAAATGGTTCAACGTGGTCTCCTACGGCGTTCGCCAGCAGGACCACCTTCTCGACATGGACGACGTCCGGACGCGTGCACTGGAGCACAGGCCGAAGCTGATTCTTGCCGGCGGCACGGCCTATTCGCGCACATGGGACTGGGCGGCCTTCCGGGACATCGCGGACGAAGTCGGCGCCTGGCTCCACGTCGACATGGCCCACATCGCCGGCCTCGTCGCAGGCGGCGTCCACTCCTCCCCGGTGCCGCATGCACATGTTGTGACGTCGACAACGCACAAGTCGCTTCGCGGCCCCCGTGGCGGCCTGATCCTGAGCAATGACGAGGAGATCGCGCGAAAGATCAACTCGGCCGTCTTCCCCGGCCTTCAGGGCGGTCCGCTGATGCACGTCATTGCAGCGAAGGCCGCGGCGTTCGGAGAAGCGCTCAGGCCGGAGTTCAAGAACTATGCAGCGGCGGTTGTTGCCAACGCGCGCGCCATGGCGGACGAGCTCATGAAGGGAGGAATCGACATCGTTTCCGGCGGGACTGACAACCACCTGATGCTGGCTGACCTGCGCCCCAAGGGCGTGACTGGCAAGGCGACAGAGGCAGCCTTGGGTCGCGCGCGCATCACGGCAAACAAGAACGGCGTACCCTTCGATCCGGAAAAGCCCTTCGTGACCAGCGGGATTCGCCTCGGCACACCGGCCGGCACGACACGTGGATTTGGCGAAGGCGAGTTCCGTCAGATCGCCCGCTGGATCGTGGAGGTCGTGGACGGCCTGGCCAACAATGGCGAGACCGGTAATGCCGATGTCGAATCCGGTGTCAAGCGCGACGTCACCCGCCTCTGCAAAGCGTTCCCGCTCTATCCGGGCCTCTGACGTTCAGGCCTCCCAAGGGTCCCCGAAGGCTCGTGGGGATCCAACCCCCGTTCATTCGGAATTCGAAGCAACGCCATCCACTTGTCAGAAATGCCATTGCAAAACGGACATTCTGCAACCTGCTTGTCCCGGAAAAAGGCAAGTCCAAATGGCTTGACGTCTTGCTTGCGTCAAATTACGAGTGCCGTCTCTTGTGGCGGAGTAGCTCAGTTGGTCAGAGCAGAGGAATCATAATCCTTGTGTCGGGGGTTCAAGTCCCTCCTCCGCTACCAGATCCTATAGAGCCTGCATTGCGCCGCGCGACGTTGCGAACCCGTTTGCGCATTGCCTCACGCAAAACGCTTCTTTCGATGAATCCGTTGCCTCATCAAGAATGCAACCCCAGACGTCTGACATCGAAAAATGGTCCTATTTTTGCCGCGGCGGCCTTGGCCAGGTAAGCAAGGGCCTTTTGAGACCGCACATGCCAGGCGGACAAATGGAAGGCGCACGAGATGCCATGATCCACATTTCGAGGTCCTGAGCCAAAGAACATCCTCCAGAGGTCTAAAAACAAGGGGCCCGGCATCGGGACGGCTACGCACCTTCAATTTCGAGGCATCACGAAAGTTGGACCCTTCGCTCGCCGAGGTCAGACGTCTGCACCAAGACCGATTGTCCTGGGGGTGGAAGAATGAGGCAACTGAGCAGGTTAGCACAAGGCGAATTGCCTGAGGTCGTGCGCCTGCTCGACCGAGAGGCGGTGCGCCCGGGGAAGTCTCGGATCCTGGGCGAGTTCGTGTCGGTGACGGGTATCACCGCAAGCATGCGATCCGCCGGCTTCGGGCTCGGGACGATCGGCCACAACAGGGGGGCCTCGGGAACGCCGGGCCTGCACCCACACACGACCTTCGCCGTGACCGGCGACGGGGTTCCCTTGGGCGTTGTCAGCCTCGACTTCGACGCCCCGGACGGCCGTCCCGGCCAGGGCCGTCCGGTCGAGGAGCGTAAGACCGGGCGGTGGCTGAGCGGCCTGCGCCACGGCATCGCGGCGGCGAAAGGACTGGACGGGGTGAAGGCCGTCGCGGTGATGGATCCGAAGGGGACGTGTTGGACGTGTTCCACGAACACCGTGCTGCGGGCTGCCGCCGACTGGCGCTGCTGGTGCGGGCACGGCATGACCGCGGCTTCGGCTCGTCGGCATCCCCGGCGTCGTCCAGGTCCGGCCACATGGTGGCGCCCTACAATATCGCTGACCAAATCGAGAGTAGGCTGATCCAATCGCTGAGCTGGACATCGAAGCAAGAGGTCTAGCGACCATGCCGCCGTTCTGTCCTCGGCTGGAGCGAGCTATCCCGATCTCACCTTCGACGAAGTGGCGAATTTCGAGGTTCGCCTGATTGATCGGCCCGATGAATCCTGTCACGGCACCAGCGAGCTTGCGCAATGTCCAACCGGGGCAGCGATCCCGAACTCACTGTTCGACGTCTTCGGCGAAAGGGCTTGACGGTTCCCGCTGACACTTGAGCGGGTTACGGCTGCGACAGGCTCCTGAGACGGACTGCAGCCTCTCCGAGCCGCTGTTCCTGTTTGCGACGTGCTGGCGGATGCGTAGCAGAAACTGACTAGGCGACCACGTGTAATTGTCTTGGTCCAGTCACTGAACACATGAGAGGATGCAATTGCATCAAGAGGGCCTTGGAAGGCCGACGGTGCATTGCGTTGCGCGTCGACGCTGGGGAGCTTGCGCCGACATTTGCGACTTCAATGGAGGAATTCAGTTCAGGACGCGGCCTCAAACGATGAAGCACACTTCTGGGGCAGCGCTGCTGGCAATGGAGGAGATACAACATGCCCATCAACAAACGGAAAGGAATCTTGTTTTTGACGGCGATTGCCTTGAGCCTGTCCACCCAGGCGGTCGTTGCGCAGGACAACCCAATCGACAATGTCACACCCGTGACCGACGAAATGCTCCTGAACCCGCCGGACGGCGACTGGTTGATGTGGCGGCGGACATACGACGGTTGGGGCTACAGCCCGCTCGATCAGATCAACAAGGAAAACGTCGGCGACCTCAGGCTGGCCTGGTCGTGGGCGATGACGCCCGGGCGCACACAGGAAACCCCTTTGGCCCACGATGGGATCGTCTACATCCAGAATTCCGACGCCGTGATCCAGGCCCTCGACGGGGCCACCGGCGATCTCATCTGGGAGTACGAATACGATCTGCCGGATGACGCCGCGATCAGAGGGGTACGCAACAAGGCAATTTACGACGACAAGCTGATCATCGCGACCCGTCACGCCCATCTGTTCGCGCTCGACACGAAGACCGGCGATCTGATCTGGGACAAGACTGTCGCCAATTACAGGCATGGATTCGGGTTTTCCAGCGGACCGATTGTCGCCAATGGCGTAATCATCCAGGGCATGACTGGCTGCAGCAGGGCACAGCCGGGGGGGTGCTTCTTCACCGGGCATGATGTCAACACCGGTGAGGAGTTGTGGCGCGTCCATACCATCGCCCGCGGCGACACGCCCGAGGGCAACAGCTGGAACGGAGTGCCGTTGGAAAGCCGCTACGGTGCTTCGGCCTGGATGGCGGGATCCTACGATTCCGAGCAGAACCTGTTCTTCGCTGGCGTTGGTCAAGTCTATCCGTGGAACATCGAGATGGCTGGGCTGGTGCCTCCGAGTTCGGATCCCGGAGTCACCAACGAGGCGCTCTATACCAACGCGACACTCGCCATCGACGCGAGTACCGGCGAGCTGAAATGGTACTTCCAGCATCTCGAGACCGACTCGCTTGACCTCGACTATGTCTTTGAGCGCATGCTGATTGACCTGCCGGTCGACGGTGAGGAGCGCAAGATGACGGTGACGGTCGGCAAGATCGGCATCATCGAGGCGCTCGACCGATTCACCGGCGAATACCTTTGGGATGTCGAGACCGTGCCGCAAAACGTTGTGCTGTCGATTGATCCAGACACCGGCGACAAGACCATCAACCCTGACGTGATTCCCGTGATCGGCGAGACCACCTTCAACTGCCCGGCTGACCCGGGTGGCAAGTCCTGGCAGGCCACGGCCTATAGTCCGCGGACGCAGGCGCTTTATTTGCCGCTGGTGGAATTCTGCTCAAACACCACGGTCAACCCGCTCGATCCTGGCGAGATCTATACCGGGGGCGGTCGTCAGACCTACTCTCGCGTACCGGTCCCTGACAGCGACGGCAACATCGGCCGCGTTGACGCCATCAACCTGAACGACCGTTCGACAATGTGGTCATACCGCCAGCGTCCTCCAATCACCAGTTCGACGCTGCCGACCGGGGGCGGACTGGTCTTCGTCGGCAGCCTGGACCGCAAGTTCATGGCTTTCGACGACGAGACCGGCGAAAAGCTCTGGGAAAGCGGCAGGCTGACCAACTCGCTCGAGTCCTTCCCAATCACGTACACCGCCAATGGCAAGCAGTATGTTGCGATCACCGCGAATTTCGCGTCGGGCCTCGGTCGCCTGGCGTCACTGACGCCGGAGGTGCGGCTGCCATCGAACGATCCGATTGCGCTGTACGTCTTCGCGCTTCCCGACTGATTGCCAAAGCGCTTTTCGAAATGCGGCCGGGCGGATATGGTAGTCTCCAATCCGCCCGGCACGCTTGAGAGGTCCGGACTTGCCTGCCCTGTTCACGTTCCTGTGCATTGCCAGTCGGTTTCTGGCGCTGGCGGTTCTGCTGGCCGGATTGTCGCCCCACCCGGGTTCGGCTGAAGAGCCCGAGTTCTTCTTCAAGCCTTTCGCTCCAAACCACTGGGCCTTCGGCCGGCGTCTCGACGAGTCCCAGCTTCGATACTGCGTAGACCGGCGCGATCCCGACTGGGAAGTGGCCGCCGCCATCGCTGACGCCGTCGCCTCGGCCCTGTTGCTGGAACCGCAGCAATATATGGTGGAAAAGAACTTCGTTGCCGAAGACATCACCAAGGTCTACGCGCTTCTGGTGGAGCATTGCGACATGCATCTGGGCTTCAAGCTGATCCCCGGCGGTTATTCCCAATGGGCCACATTGACCCGGCCCTATTATGAGGCCGAGTACATCTTTGTCGCGAGCGACCCGAACATCGGCTCGCTGGGCGATCTTCCATCCGGGCGGCCGATCGGAGCGACGTTGGGCACTTCAGCGCATGTGCGGCTGGTGTCATACGTCTCCGCGTTGCCGGCACGGGACCGCTGGCCCGTGCACCCCAAGGGCACAAACGATCTGGCACTGGAGTCGCTTTTGGACGGTTCGGCAGATGTGGCCCTGATCTGGGCTCCGACGCTTTGGGCCAAACAACGTACGGAACCCGCATTTTCTGAACTGCGCAGGATTGATCCAAGACCTTTGCCGCCCACAGCCCTGGGCGTCGGTGCAATGATGCTCCGAGACGAGACGTTTCTGCGCACCGCCATAGACGAGGCGATTGCCGCACTTATCGCAGATGGGACGATTTCGGACATTCTTGATGACTATCGGTTCCCCGCGACGGCGAAACGCTGATGTCACCGGCGCCAATCCCTAGACCTGCCATCCGTGTCGACGCGGTTTCCAAACGGTACGGGCGTACCTTGGCGCTGGACGCGGTCAGCTTCGACGTCGACGAAAAGGAGCTTTTCGCCCTGCTTGGGCCCAATGGTGCTGGCAAGACGACGCTCATGCACATCCTTTGCACGCTCCTGCGCCCTGACAGCGGCGCTGCACAGATCTGCGGTCGCGATGTCGTCAAACAGTCGCGTGCCGCCCGCCGCCGCCTTGGCCTCGTATTCCAGGAGCCCAGCCTCGACGATCGGCTCACGGTACGCGAGAACCTTGAATTGCACGGGTTGGTTTTTGGCGTGCCGCGAAAGCTGCGGCGACAACGCATCCACGAAATGCTGGCGCTCGTGGAACTGACCGATTGGACCGACAAGCCGGTCCAGATGCTGTCGTCAGGAATGAAACGCCGGCTGGAGATTGCCCGCGCTTTGATCCACGACGCCGAGATCCTTCTGCTCGACGAACCGACGGTCGGGCTTGACGCCCAATCCCGCGACCGTATCTGGTCCTACATCCGCCGACTGGGGATCGAACGCCGGATCACCGTGCTTGTGACCACGCATTACATCGAGGAAGTCGAGGGTTGTGACCGTGCCTGCATCGTAGATCACGGCAAAGTCCTGGCACTTGGCACTCCAGAGGCGCTGAAGCAGGAATATGGTCAGCAGATACTACGCATCGCACCCAGATCAGAGGAAGATCGTCGGGAAATTCTCAGCCGCTTTGCAGATCGCCTTGTGAGCGAAGCGCACGATGCCATCCTGCTTGCTTCAGACGACGCGTTCGCCGAAACCGTCTTTGCTGATTACGGTGGCCGCGTTCGCTCTCTGGCAGTTGAGCGTCCGAGCCTCGCGACAGTGTTTCTGTCTCTGACCGGCCGAGAAATTCGCGACCAAGCCGCCGGCGCCCGCGAGCGCACCTTCGCTTTCGGGAAGCGTGGCGGGGAGCACACGAGATGACCTCCGGAGAAACCACTGACATCGAGTCCAGCGGCCGGCAGCCGGCGTTTCTGATCGAGCTCGGCGGCCTTTACGGCCTTTGGCTGCGCGAAGTGAAACGCTCCATGCGGGATCGTGGCCAGTTGATCGGCGGCATCAGCCGGCCCATTCTTTGGGTCTTGATTCTCGGTATCGGCCTCAATCCCTATTTTCGAGGCGAGGTCTACGGCGAGGTGAGCTTCGTCGTGCCCTTCACCTACCTGCAGTTCATCTTTCCCGCCGTCGTGGCGCTCAACATCATGTACACGTCGGTCCAGTCGGCCGTTTCGGTCATCTGGGACCGCGAGTTCGGTTTCCTGCGTGAGGTACTGGTCTCGCCGATGTCACGCGGCTCGGTGCTGTTGGGAAAGGTGTTGGGTGGCGCAACGGTGGCGGTCATTCATGGCTGCCTGGTTCTGCTGCTGGCCCGCTTCGCCGACGTGCCGCTGACTTGGCTCGATGTGTTGAAGGCGCTTGGCCTGATGGCCATGCTCGCCTTCGCGCTGACCTCGCTGGGCGTTGTGATCGCCAATCGCGTCCGCAGTTTCGCGGGCTTTGGCGTCTTCTCGAACGCGGTCATCCTTCCGCTGTACTTTACATCCAGCTCGATCTTTCCCCTTGATCCGGCCTTGACGCAAGCGCAGACCCGCGTCGTCTACCCCGAATGGCTGGTCACCCTCGTTCAGTACAATCCGCTGACATATGCGGTGGACGCGCTGCGCGGCGCATTGATTGACTACAACCAGTTCGATCCCCGGCTTGGCATTGCGATCATGCTCATTGCCGGAGTGGTCCTGTTCGCGATTGCGCTGTTCGATTTCCGCAAGACATGAGGGGGCGGATCATGCTCACGCTACGTCGACTTGCGGGCGATATAGGCGGGCTTCTTCTGGTCGTTGGCTTGATGCTGCTGGTCACGTTTCTGCCTCCCGACACTTCGCTTCGCGAAGTCGAAGCGAACGACGCAATCCGGGCCTGCATTCCCAGAGATTATCCGCCACTGGTAACCGGAGATCCCCACCGGCCCGGGATAGATGTCGAATTGCTCGAGGCCATTAGAGACCATATCGGCGTCCGGCTGTTGCTCAATCCGGTCGATGCCATGGGCCGAGACTTCAATCCGCGCAACTGGGGCATTAGCCGCGCCAACTGCCATCTTCTGGCCGGGGGCGTTGTGGACTCGGCGCTGACGCGGTCGTTTCTTGACACAGGTCCGCCTTATGCCGAAACCGGCTGGGCCGTCATCGCGCCCGCGCCGCTTGAGGACATCGGCGGTCTCAGCCTGGGTGCGTTGACCCTTGTTTCCGGTCTCGATCGCATCGAGCTGTCAAGTTACCTTAGGCGCAGGAACGTCACCGTTCGTGTCATGCGCAATGCCGACCTGCTGGTCGATGGCATCTCGAACGGCGCTCTCGCAGGCGGCATAACGGAGGCACTCCTGGCCAGTGAGCTGGCGGCCAAGACGGGCTGGTGGGTTGCGCCGTTGCCTGATGAACTCGCACGCTACAATCTGGTCATCGGACTTTGGAAAGGCGATTTGACGCTGAAGCGCAAGATCACCGAAGCTTTCGAGAAGATGAAGGAGGACGGCACATTGGCGGCCATCCTGGGCCGATATGGTGTGACCTCGGCGGGCCCGGACGGTCGCGGTGCGTAAATTCGGCCTACTCCCCGAGCATGACGCGCGTCAGGAAGGCATGGGTCGGGCCCAGATGCCGGTGAAACACGTCGAACGCCACCGCCGCGACCAACGCCGCCGTCAGGATCCACTGAAACCGCTGAGGAACACGGATACCGTATGCGCCGAGAATCAGCCCGCCGGTGAGCGGCGGGACCGGGATCAGGCTTAGCAAGGCAAACCAGATCGTCAGGCTGGCGGCGGCGTGAAGGAATGCCGCGGTGGCCAAACCTGTCGTGTATGGCAACATTGTCAGGGCCGGCCGGATAAGGGCATCGAGAATCGCAGCGGCGACAAGCAAGCCAATGAAACCGGTCAGGATGACGATAATGATGCCGATCCGACCGACACGCATTTCCCGGACGTCAACCGAAACCTGCTTCGTCCAACCCAATCCGAACACGACCAGACTGAACGCTCCGACAAGATCCACGTGGTTCGTCGGAACGATGGTCAGGCGCCCGTCGTGCTTGGGCCCCTTGTCGCCAAGCAGGTCCGCCGCCCCCGCCACGAGGCCGCCATGCAGGCCGGCAAGGAGCAACAGCGTCAAGACTCGAAAGCCGACCATCTGAAGCGAAATGTCCGACAACCCCATCAACAGGCTCCGGCCAGACGCCTGACGCCTTTCACATGAAGTCGGCGTGTCACTTTTCGATGGTCATTTGGTCGAGCGCATCGAGGTCCGTTGGAAGCGGTGCGCCGGCCTTGAATCCGTTTCGCTTGAGGATGTAGGCCATGAGTTCGGCGTACGTGTTTTCGGAATACCGCCCTGGCGCGTTCGGCGGCATTGTCGCGCTCATGTACTCGAACATCACCGACGCTGGCATCGCGTCGAAGTATTTTTTCCCGAATGCCAACCCGCGCAGGGGCGCGCCGCCGTTCAACCCGCCCTTGAGGTCGTCTCCATGGCATTCCTGACAATCCTTCTTGTAACGTTTCTCGCCGCGATCAGCCTGATCCGAGGCGTAGGAAACCTGGATCGCAACGAACACCTGCTCCGTTTCCACTTCAGGTTTGGGGATGTCTTCCGATGCAGACTCCAAGGGGCCCTCTGGATCGAGGGCGGCCAGATACGCAAAAATGTTACGTGCATCGTCTTCCTTGCGCAACTTGAAGGTCATCTTGGAGCGTGCACGAGGATCGTCAAGCGTAGCGCGCAGCCACCCTGTCGGGTCAATCACGTAACCGACGAAGTTCTCTTCGGTCCAGACGAGGTCGGCTTCACCGGCCGCAACCATCGAAGCGCTGTAGCGAAAATCCGGAACCATGGCCAGACCGTGCATTGCGATGCCATAAAGATTGGGGCCAGTCTTGCTCTTGCGGCCCGCGAGCGTCTCGCCGGACTCGTTGACAACCACGTGGCAGGTGGCGCACCGCCTTGCGAAGGCAACCTGGCCCGCGGCGCCGTCGCCGGTCGCGTTGCTCTCTGCGAAGACCGGTGCAGTCGGCAGCATGGCAGCGAGCGACATTCCAAACATGGTCGCGAGCCGCAGAAGCACTGGTCCGCCGGACAGGCGTGACGAGCGAATGCCGGTCTCTCCCGATTTCCGGGCTCCGAGTGCCGTTGCCATCTTTGCCATTCTTGCCATCCTAACTAACCGCGGCCGACCGCAAGTCTCAGGAACCCATCCCGTCCGGCTGAACGAGATCTCGACCAAAAAACTCGGACGCCGGATCGCTCAGCACGAACTGCCTCATCCGGCTGGAGAGGTGCTTGCGAAGCTCGACGTAGCGCGGTTCCGCACGGGCGTCGTAGGTCCAGCGCGGCCGTTCCAGATCGACCGGAACGGTTTCGATCACCTTGCCGGGGCTCGGTCCCATCAACGCGATCTCGTCTGCCAATATGATCGCTTCGTCCACGCTGTGGGTCACGAACAACACGGCTGGGCGGCGGCGGGTCCATATGCGCATCAGTTCGATCTGCATCAATTCGCGAGTCTGCGCGTCGATGCTGGCAAAGGGCTCGTCCATCAACAGGACCTTGGGTTCCGGCGCCAATGCGCGCGCCAAAGCCACCCGCTGCTTCATGCCGCCGGACAACGTTGCCGGATAGGCATTGGCAAAGCGAGTCAACCCCACCATCTTGATGACTCGGCGCGTCCGCTCTTCCCGTTCCGCGGCGGTCAGCCCGAGATCGCGCAGAGAGAAATCCACGTTTCGAGTAACCTTGGCCCAAGGAATGAGCCGAAAGGACTGGAACACAAAGCCGATGTCCGGACCAGGTCGGGGGGGCGCACCAAATACGTGCACCGTTCCGCTGTCGGGCTGGATCAGGCCGTCCACAAGTCGCAGCAGGGTGGTCTTTCCGCATCCTGACGGCCCAAGCAGGGCAAGAAATTTTCCGCTCCCGACGGATAGCGAGGCGTCTTGCAGGGCCGAAACCCGATCGCCTCCGCCGGCAGGGGCGAAGCTCTTGCAAACGCGGTCCAGAACGACCCGAACCTCCGCATCGCCAGATCGCTCCACCGGATCTCCGGCGGACATCATCGTGACGGAGCGTCCGCATCTTCAACAACCCCGAGTTCTGCGATCACGTCATCAGCCACGGTGAAATCTACCCAGTCATCCAGATCGACTGGCGCCGCGTCCTTGAAATCGTCCGTCCGGTACACCCAGTCCTGCGTGAACTGCAGTTCGCCACGGCCCATTCCGCCATTTACGCTCCAGCCTCCGGCAAAGCTCTGGGCCAGTTCCCGAAGTGTTTCAGGCGCCATCTGCGGCGCATGCGTCGCCATCGCGGAAGCCCAGAGATCGGGGTCGGCAGCGAAGTCACGCGAGATCCTTGTCAACGCGCGCACCATGGCGATGACATCGTCGCGCCGGGTTTCCAGGACCTCGGCGGTCACCACGTTGACCTTGTTCACCACAGGTGCCCGCGCGTAATAGTCATCCGACGGAACGAGGATCGCTATGCCTGACCTGTTCGGGATGGAAAGCCACGTGCCAATGGACATGGTCGTCGCATCTACCTGACCAGCGACCAGCGCCCGCGCCCGCACTGCGGGCTGGCCAAGCGTTACCACTTCCATCGCTGCCATTGAAATGCCATGAGCCTCGAGCACATTGCTGCTTAGTGAATGATCAAGGCTGCCGATCCGTCCCACACCAAAAACGCGACCTTGCAGATCGGACGTACTGGAGATCTCATCCTTCGCGGCGATCAGGAACGGCAGCGACTTGTTGGGCGAGGTGACAGCCTTAAGTGTATCGTCCCCCAGGGCGTGCAACTGCAACACGGCACTGACGCCGACGTTGGCCATGTCGCCCTCTCCTGCAAGGATGGCTGCAACGGCCAACGGCGTCTGCTGGACGCGGACCAACTCCACGTCGACGCCTTCGCGCTCGAAATATCCGAGCTCCAATGCAAGGTCCATGACCGAATTCGGCACCAGCGGCGGTTGCAGGTGGGTCACGATCAGTCGCAGGGGATCCGCATGCGCAGAGTGCCCGAGTGCAATGAACACGGCCACAAGGGCCGCCAGAGACCTGATGAAAACTTCTGCCATTCTTGAGTCCTCCAAAATTGACCACGCTTGGCAAGTGTCCTCTGGCCACGGGATTGCGGCCAGCTAGACGTCGCGCCAGCGTGATACACGTGCTTCGATGTAACGTAGGCTCTCTGTAACAATCACTCCGACTGTCGCGAGTGTCAGAACGACAACGAAATACTCTGCCATGCGGAACGTGTTGCCATAGATCGCCAGCAGCCCACCCAGTCCCCGCACCGCGGTATAAAGTTCGGCCACAACCGTGTTGATCAAGCCGATCGTTGCGCCGATGCGCAATCCGACGATGACGAAGGGAACTGCACCTGGCAAGACAATGCTCGTGAATATCCGACCGCGCGGGGTGCCAACGGATCTGGCCATTTCCAGCAGTTCCTCATCGGCTGCAAGAACGCCGGCATAGGCATTGATCAGGATCGGCATCAACGCGCCGAGAAAGACGATGAAAGTCTTGGCCTCAACCCCTAGGCCCAGCAACACGATGATCAGCGGGATGAAGGCGACTCTCGGCGTCGCAGCCAGCGCGAAGACGTAGACCTCAAGCGTCTTTCCGAGAACCCGAAATCCCCCCATGACCACGCCGAGGGGCACGCCTACGATGATAGCGATGGCGAAACCGCTGAGGTACACTGTCAGACTGTCGCCGATGGCCACGATCAACTGCCCTTCGCCGACAAGCGTCTGCGCCGCCCGCCAAGTCGCAAGGGGACTTGGCAGGACGTTGGTGCCCATCCTGGTGGCTGCGACTTGCCACAGGGCCATCAGAAGCGCAAAAAAACCGATCCGATAGAACGCGATCATCAAGGAATCCGGAGGTTTGCAGAGGTTTCGCAACGCGAATGCCGTGCGAACAGCTGAACTTCCGCATGACTGCAGAACGTCGCGGAGCATTGCAAGTTCGCGTTTGAACAGCGCCATTGCTTCCTCCATAACGACGCGCAGCGACGCCTCAGCGGTTTGCAGGTCGACGACACCAAACCGCTTGAGGCCGAAACGTTCGTCGATACCGCCGCTAGAAGCCAATCTTCGAGTTCGAGCAGGATTGCATCGCCTCCCTCCGGTGTCCAAGTCAAAAACGCGCGTGCGGATAGGCAGAATTTGACAAGGAGGAGAATCCTTTGGGCACCATGGCGGGTAGTGCCTGCACTGATTGCGGATGGACAACGGAGGCCAGATGGCCCAGCCGTATCTCGTTCCCCGAACTTTCGGCGACGAATTCGTCCAGCAACTGATCGATGAACTGCAAGACAGGCAGCTCCTGCACGCGCGGTGACGCCTGCAACCGGCACACAAAGTAGGCCGTGATTTCAAGCGGCGGCTCGCCGACCTGATGCGCTTCAAGCTCGCCGCGCTCGATCTCATCTCGAACGACCATGTGGTTCAAGAGCCCGCATACATCTTCAGTTAGGATCATTTGCTTGATCGTACTGACGGAATCGACCTCGTACTTGGCCTCGGTCTTCAGCCCCAACGTCTGGGCGGCAGTCGCGAGGACACCCGAAATCGCATGCCTGCCGCTATCGAGCACTAGGTCGCACGCCAGGACTTCGCGCAGGGAAACCGGACCGTGCGGCAATGCAGCGCCCGGACGGCAAATCAGCAACACGGACTGTCGAAGGATCGGGACGGCTCGGCACGCTACGACATTCTTCGCCTCGTGCACGATTGCCCAGTCCAAGTTGCAATTCTGGACATCCTCGATCAGGTCGTTTCGCGATCCTTCCAAAAGGTGAAGATGAATCCCGGGGATCAACTTGTCCTGCTTCACCAAAGCCTGTGTGCCGATCGCGCCAATCAGGCACGGGTCAAGCCCGAGCCAAATGTCTCGGGGTTTCTCGTCTGACCAGTTCTGCAGGCGTTCGTTCAAATCATCCACGCCTCTCAAGATCTCGATCGAACGGTCATAGACGAATTGGCCTTGCTCGGTTGCACGAACACCCTTTGGATGACGCAGCAGCAATCTCGCGCCAAGGCTTTCCTCAAGTGCTCGCACCTGCAGACCAAGCGCGGTCTGGGCAATGTTCAAGTCCTGCGATGCACGAGATATGCTCCCCAATTCCACGATTCGCGCAAAGTAACGGAGTTGCTTAAGGGTAACCCTTCTCGAATAGGTCATTGCGTCTCCAGCATGGTGCCGTCGATAAAGTTCTGGATTGGATCATCCGAATCCAGACAGTCCGTGGCCGATGCAACGGCTACACTCGTACGGTCCTTGGCGAGTTGTTCCTTTCCGCGTCAACGATCTTGGTTTTGGGGCGCCGAAAGGGCACGCCTGTGACGACGGCAAGGCCCGCAGTGACCACTGCTCTCAACGATGCCCGGCAACTTCCTCTTCTGTTACGATACCGTGATTGTTGCCGAACGAATTCCGGACAAAGGTGGCGACAGCGGCTATTTCCCGATGGGTCAGGCTGTCAAATCGCGGCATGTACGAGCCGCCCTGGATGATCAGAAGTGCAATTCTCTCTACCGACAGAGGCGCAAGTTTCCCGGCAAGCCGTGGTGCGGCATCATGGTCCTGCCACTGGCCTTCTCCGTTCAACCCGTGACATTCGGCGCACCGGCTCCGATAAACGCTTGCGCCCTCCTTGACCAACTCCTCCAATGATGCCGGGGCAAGGGATTCCACGCTCTGTGCGTCGGCGTCGGACACACCCGCAGTCAGGGCGAAAGCGGTCGTGGCAATTCCAACGCGACAATTCATCCGGGCATCAACACTTAGCGGCCATCCTCATGTGGAGCCTGCCTCGCAAACATCGGGACAATCGCATTTGAACTACAAGGCGGTCGTATCTGGAAATCGATCCTGCGTTCGGACCAAAAGGCAAAAAATCAGGCTCTCACCGACATCCCAGCCCATTTCGTGCATTCCGACGGTCAGCGCGATCCCTCAGGCTCAAACGTGATAACCCTGACAATCATGATATAACGCGAGTTCGTCCTTGTGGCAAGGCACCGCCCTGGCCGTCGTCGACAACCGCCTGGTGTCCGCCATGCGTTTTGGCGACCCGCTGTTGCCGGTCGTGCTGACCGCTCTCCTGGTGCATGCCTTCCTGCTCGCGGGATTCAGCAACCGCCAGCTGTCGGAGGCGGTCGTGCAGCTCCGGCAGACGAACGGCGACGGCACGGGACTGGCGCGGCCTGCAAGGGCTGCGCCTGCGGGGACTGATCGCGTGGCAGTTGCTCTCACACCCAGGCCCGCCCCGCGGTAGGCGGGCACGGGATCGCTCTCGCCTTCCGCCGCATCCACCGGGTTACGCTCAGGCCAGCTCTGGCCGCGGTCTTCGACGAGAGCATGCCGCCCCGGCTCGGACACGTGCGCCCCAGCGTCGACGGGGAGGTCTCACCCGGCTCTGGACCTCGCAGCCCCACACGGCATAGAGTCGGTCCGGTTGTGTATTTGGCTCAGATGGTCAGGCTTTGCTAAAGACAAGGTGTCTAAGAGGTAGACTCAAAATACCATATATTGTGCTATTTTTGGGCGTTGGTGGGTCAATGTAGCAATATATTGTGTATAGATTGGACCATTAGGTCAAGCTCTAAGTCCTTGAGGATCGCAGTCGGCCTCTAGAAAGACGCATGGAGACGTCAAATGCGATCGAGCGACGGAACGACTCGCAGTGTCGTTAAGGACATACCTGGGGCTGGATGGGACTATTCCATTACACGTCATCCTTATCACGAGCACGAGCGGCCAAAGGGTGCGCACTACTGCGTCTATAATCGCCGGCTGATGGCCGTTTGCTTTGATGATCACACAATTGAGGAAGGGTATTGGCGGCTGCGCCGGCAGGCAGCAGTGCTGCATACCGGTGAATATGTGCTTGAATTCAGCGGACCTGATGCGGAGGCATTGCTGGACAGACTTTTCACCAAAGATGTTGCGAAAGTGAAAGCGGGACGCTGCGGCTATGGCCTCGCCTGCTATGAAGACGGCGGGTTATTGGTGGATGGTATCTTGCTGCGATTGGCAGAGGATCGGTTTTGGTACGCGCAGGCAGACGGTGACTTTTATGGTTGGGCGCGGGCGCATGCCGCCGGGAAGGACGTGTCCATCACAGATCCTCATGTCTTTGTCAGCCAAGTTCAGGGACCAAATTCCCTGAAGATCTTGGAAGCCGCCGCCGGGGGCCTGCCAGAAAAATTCACCTATTTTGCCTGCAACAAGGTGAATTTGGGCGGTCAAGACGTTGTTGTTACACGCACGGGTTATACCAACGAATTGGGGTGGGAGTTCTATACAGAACCGCATCACGACCCAGAAGCACTTTGGGCGCATCTGCAATGGGCAGGCACAGATTTCGGAATGGAGATCTTGGGCCTGGATGCCATGAACGTCCGCAGGATCGAAGCCGGCATTCTCAACGCCGGGTCAGACTTTAACGAAACAACAACACCATATGCGGTCGGCCTGGGCAGGTTTGTCGATGCTGACAAAGCCGATTTCATTGGCAAGGCTGCTCTGGAAGCGGCGGACAAGGGAAGGCGTTCGCACGGGATCAAGTGTCCCGACGGTGAACCCTTGATATCTGGCGCGGTTTACGTGAACGGATCGTCCGCAGGCGTGGTCACCGCAGGTGCCACTTCACCGTATTTGGGGCACGGGATTGGAATAGCGCTGATGGACAGCCCCGACCACGGCCCCGGGACATCAATCGAAGTCCATTGCAAAGACGGATCACGCCTGGCTGGTGAATTGGTTGCGCTGCCGATGTACGATCAGGCCTGTGAAATCCCGCGTGGCAAACTTGTCGATATCCCCGAGTGAGTGTTGTTGCAGAGCGACCCTTAAGTGCAGCATTCATGTATGCAAGGAAGGCCGCCGACGGGCAGGACATCGACACGACGCGAAGCCGAACGCATGGACGGCAATTTCAAGCGCCTAGGAGGCAACGCGTGCCACTCGCAGGCGCGGCGGAAACACGCATTGGGGGCCCGCATCATCCCCGAGGTCAGGCCTTGCATGAGTTTGGCGGACGCCAATGGTGGACCGACATGTCAAAGGCGACCGTCCGGCACTGGCATTCCCTGCATTCGCCTGATAGCGACGGGCACAAAATTTCCGTCCTTGACTGATCTGGAACGCACCTGATGGCACTGCCCACAACTCCCTCATTCCGGCTGGACGGCAAGCGCGCGCTGGTCACGGGAGCATCGTCCGGCATCGGACAAGCCTGCGCTGCAGCACTCGGCGACGCGGGCGCGCATGTCGTGGCGGCGGCTCGCCGTGTCGACAAGCTGAAGGAAACCGTCGGTGAAATCGTGGATCGCGGGGGCAGCGCCGAGGTGCTGGAATTCGACCAGGCCGATCTGGACGACATGACGGCCGCGCTCACCGCCCAAGCTCCTTTCGACATCGTGCTGAACTCGGCCGGGCTCGCCCGGCACGGCCCGGCCACGGAAACCCGCCCCGAGGACTACGACGCGGTCATGAGCGTCAACCTGCGTGGCGCCTACTTTCTCTCGGTGGGTGCGGCAAAGGGCATGATCAAGGCAGGTCACGGTGGGTCAATCATCCACATTTCCTCCCAGATGGGACATGTCGGGGGACAGGAACGCGCGGTCTATTGCGCAACCAAGTTCGGTGTCGAGGGGCTGGTCAAGGCGATGGCCATCGAATGGGCGGCCCACCGGATCCGAATCAACACGATCTGTCCGACATTCGTCTTGACGGACTTGACCCGCAAGGCATTCGCGGACCCCGAACGGCGCGCCTGGATCATGGACAAGATCAAGCTGGACCGTCCCGCCGAAGTCGAGGACGTCATGGGGGCAGCAGTCTATCTTGCCTCCGACGCGTCAGCCATGGTCACCGGCACATCGCTGCTCGTCGACGGTGGCTGGACGGCGGACTAGGCAGGGCAAGGGCATCCAATGAACAGGGAATACCTCAAGAAGGCCACTTTGACCTCGACATCCGATACGGCGGATGTGCGCGACACCGTGCAGGGCATGCTCGACGCCATCCGGACCGGCGGAGACACGACCGCGATGGACTACGCCGCGAGGTTCGACCGGTACGACGGCAGCATCATCGTCACCCGCGACGAAATCGAGGCGGCATGTGCGGCGGTGCCTGGCCGTCTCAAGGACGACATCCGGTTTGCCCACGACAATGTCCGCCGCTTTGCCGAGGCTCAGAAGGACACGCTTCAAGACATGGAGATTGAAGTCGTTCCGGGACTGGTGGCGGGGCAGAAAGCGATTCCTGTCAGTGCGGCCGGCTGCTACGTGCCGGGCGGTCGCTACAGCCATGTCGCGAGCGCGATCATGACTGTCACGACCGCAAAGGTCGCCGGATGCCGGCATGTCGTCGCCGCTTCCCCTCCCCGCCCCGATCAGGGAATCGCACCCTCAATAATCTACGCCGCACACCTTGCCGGCGCTGACACCATTCTTGCCATGGGTGGCGTGCAAGCTGTCGCATCCATGGCGTTCGGGCTGTTCGGACTGCCGAAGGCGAGCATTCTCGTTGGCCCGGGAAACCAGTTCGTGGCCGAAGCGAAGAGGATTCTCTTCGGAGAGGTCGGCATAGACATGTTCGCGGGCCCGACAGACTCGCTCATCCTCGCGGACGCGAATGCTGACCCCGACATCGTGGCCGCCGATCTCGTCGGGCAAGCCGAGCACGGCTACAACTCGCCCGTCTGGCTGGTTACGGATGACCGTGCGCTCGCGGAAAGGGTGATGGCCATCGTTCCGGACCTGATCGCGGCTCTGCCTGAAACCAATCGCGAGAACGCCGAAGCCGCTTGGCGAGACTATGCTGAGGTCATCCTCTGCCGGAACCGCGAAGAAATGGCAGCGACCGCGGACGAGTACGCGCCGGAACACCTTACCGTGCAGGCGGGCGACACCGACTGGTGGCTCTCGCGCCTGACCTGCTACGGGTCGCTGTTCCTGGGGGAAGGGACCACGGTGGCATTCGGCGACAAGGCGTCCGGGCCGAACCATGTTCTCCCGACGTCGGGCGCCGCGTCCTACACCGGCGGTCTTTCAGTCCACAAGTTCCTGAAGATCGTGACTTGGCAAAGGGCAACGCCCGAAGGATCAAGGCCGATAGCCGAAGCGACGGCGCGCATTTCACGTCTCGAGGGCATGGAAGGGCATGCCCGAACAGCCGACATCCGGCTCGCCAAGTACTTTCCCGGCGTGAATTTCGATCTGAGCGCCGATGACTAGCGGGCTGCTATCACCAACGACAGCATCCCGTCCCAGGACTGGTGTCGAGCCGTGAAGGCCCTCGTCTATACCGGCCCCGAAGCGATCGAGCTTCGAGACGTGCCCGATCCGATGTCCGGCCCCCTGGACGACATTGTTCGCATTGCATCCGTGGGTATTTGTGGCAGCGACATGCACGCCTATCTCGGCCATGACGACCGGAGACCTGCACCGTTGATCCTTGGACACGAGGCCGCCGGCATTGTCGAAGGCGGGCCGAATGACGGGCGGCGCGTGACGATCAATCCACTGGTCACGTGCGGTGCCTGCAAGGCCTGCAAGTCCGGGCGCGACAACGTCTGCGCAGACCGCCAGATCATCTCGATGCCGCCGCGTGAAGGCGCGTTTGCAGAACGCGTCGCCATTCCGAGGGACAACCTCGTCGAAGTGCCTGCAGAAGTCCCGTTGGCAAGGGCGGCCTTGGCGGAACCGATGGCATGCGGCTGGCATGCGGTGCGCCTTAGCCTGACCGCTCTCGGTGAAATCCCGGAGAGCGTCCTGATTCTCGGCGGCGGCGCAATCGGTCTTGGTGCGGCTCTCGCGGCAAGAGCGCAGGGCGCGACCGGCATCAGGATCGTGGAGCCGCATGCCGGACGACGCGCCACGCTGGAACGGTCCGAAATGGATGCCGTTCCCCCGGAAGGCCTCAATCCGGACACGTTCTTTGATCTCGTGATCGACGGCGTGGGCTATGCAAGCACACGCAAGACCGCATCGGCGCGTGTCCGGCCCGGCGGCGTGATCACGCATGTCGGTCTCGGCGAGGCGGAGGGTGGTCTGGACGTCCGTCGATTGACACTTCAGGAAATTACGTTCATCGGCACCTATGCCTACGCGGCACAGGACTTTCGCGACACCGCCATTGCCATCTTCGACGGGTGCCTCGGACCTCTTGACTGGACCGAAAGGCGGCCGCTCGCGGACGGTGCCGGCGCGTTTCGGGACATCCGTGCTGGCCGCGTGGACGCGCCAAAGATCATTCTCTGTCCGGAAGGAGGGCCCGCGTGAACATTCACGAGAAAATAGCCGGCGATCTCGTCACCGCAGGGATTGGGTTCGTGACGACCGTCCCCTGCAAGCAACTCGCTGGCGTAATCGCGGAAGTCGACAGGCATCCCGAGATTCTACACGTTCCCTCCAACAAGGAAGACGAAGGCATGGGCCTTTGCGCCGGGGCGTGGATGGGCGGCCGACGCTCTGCAATAATCATGCAGAACACGGCGCTTGGCGTGACGATCAACACCCTTGCAACGCTGATCCAGTTCTACCGCATGCCGCTACCGATGCTGATTTCCTATCGCGGAGAGCCTGGCGAGCCCGTTGCATGCCAGGTGGAAATGGCCGTGCACACCAAGGCGCTGCTCACACAGCTGCACATTCCGGCCTATCACTTCCATCGGCGGGAGGATGTCGAGGAACTGCCGAAGATCCTCGACTACACGTTCATGTGCTCAAAGCCGGTCGCGATCCTGACCGATGCATCGTTCTGGGGAGGATACTGAGTTGATCCGGTCTGAAATCCTTCAGGAAATCGCGCCCGTCCTGCGCGACCAGCTTGTCATCTGCAACATCGGCATTCCAAGCCAGGAGCTTCACGCGATCGATGATCAGCCGTCGAACTTCTACATGCTTGGCACGATGGGACTGGCGTCGTCCATCGGGTTGGGCCTTGCCCTGGTGCAGCCGAAACCCGTGGTCGTGATCGACGGCGACGGCTCGATCCTCACGAACCTCGGAACGTTGCCCACGATCGCGAACAATCCCGCGTCCAACTACATTCTTCTCGTGATCGACAACGGCTCCTACGGCTCGACCGGCGACCAGCCGACCTATACCGGCAGGAAGACGTCGCTCGCCGGCATGGCAAGTGCGGCAGGCTGCGAGCGCGTCGTCGAGTGTCGTGCTGAAGACACCGGCACCGTGCTCCAAGAGGCGCTGAAGGCGGGAGAGGCAACGGTCATCATCTGCAAGTGCGAAAGCGGCAATGCGAAGATGCCGGTCATAACCATGGATCCGGTCACCATTCGCGACCGTTTCATGCAGGCCGTGGCGGCTGCCTGAACCTGCCTTCGACTCCTCGCGCGGCTCAGTTGCCGTAGATGTACCCGGGAAGCCAGGTCGCGATCGCCGGGAAAAGGAACACGATTGCCAGGCCCAGGAGCTGGATCACCATGAACTGCATCATGCCGAGATAAATGTCCTTCAGGTCCCAGCTCGGCACCACGCCTTTCAGGAAATATGCCGATAACGCCACCGGTGGCGATAACCATGCCGTCTGCAGGCAGACCGCGACGAGAATTGCGAACCACACCTTGTCCACCTGCAACTCGATCAGCAAGGGATAGAGGATCGGCAGGATGATGAGCACGATGGGCACCCATTCCAAGGGCCATCCGAGCAGGAAAATCAGGGCAAGGATCAGGATGACCACCATTGCCGCCGAGAGATCCCAGGAAAGCAGCAGTTCCGTGATCATGGTCGGCGTGCCAAGTCGCGAGAAGACCGCGCCGAAGAAATTCGAGGCCGCAACCAGGAAGAGGATCAGAACGGAGATTTCGAGCGTCTTCTTCAAGGCGTCGTAGGTGCTAGACCAGGAGAACTTGCGATAGAGCAGCGTGAGCAGGATCGCTCCGAACGCCCCCATTCCGGCACCCTCCGTCGGAGTCGCCCATCCCGTGAGGATCGAACCGAGCGCAAAGGCGATCAGGAATGTCGGCGGCACAAGGCCAAGGAAGAACTCCCGCCAGACATGCGACCGGTCCTTGGGGATCAGCTCTTCCGGCAAGGGCGGGCCGAGTGACGGATTCAGCCAGCACCGTACCATCGCGTAGACGAGATAGAGCACTGCCATCATGATGCCGGGGAAGATCGCCGCCGCGAAAAGATCGGTCACGGGAATCTCGAGAACTGGCCCCATGACAACGAGCATGATCGAAGGCGGGATGAGGATTCCGAGCGTGCCGCCGGCGGTGATCGTGCCGGAGGCCAGACGGACATCGTAGCCCGAACGGTTCATCGTGGTCGCCGCCATGATGCCGAGGATGGTGACGCTGGCGCCGACGATGCCGGTGGCAGCGCCAAAAATCACGCTGACGAACAGGACGGCGACGAAGAGCGATCCCTTCATCCGCGCCAGCATGAGCTGCACGGCCGCGAACAGTCGCTCCATCAGTCCGGCCTGCTCCATCATGAATCCCATGAAGACGAACAGCGGCACCGCCGCGAGCGTCTGCTCCATCATCGAGCCGTAGACCTGGAGCGTCATCAGGAAGACCGTGAGCTTGATCCCGATGCCCCAGGCCCCAAAGACGAGTCCGAGGAAGATGAGCGTGAAGGATATCGGGAACCCCACGAAGATCGCGAACAGCATCGCTCCGATCATCAGGAGCCCGATTGTCTCGTTGGCAATCTCGAACATCAGCGTGGCCACCGGCCGCGCGTCGCCGCATACCACGACTTCAGGATCTCGGAGACGCCCTGGAGGACGAGAAAGAAGACCCCGGCGGCCAGGGCAATCTTGACGGGCCAGACAACCGGCGCCCAAGTGCTGTCGCCGGCGCGCTCGTTCTGCAGGAAGCTCTTCTCGGCGAATCCGTACCCCGCCCACAGAAGAAAGATCATCCCGGGCATGAAGAGCGTGACGTAGAGCAGGATGTCAACCCGACCCTGTGTCTTCACCGAGAAACCCCGGTAGAGAAAGTCCGCGCGGATATGCAGGCCGCGCATGAGAGCGTACGCCGCGCCAAGCATGAACGACATGCCGTACAGCATGCGCGAGATGTCAAATGCCCAAAGCGTGGGTGCAATGAAGAACTTGCGGGCGATGACCTCGTAGACCATCACGATGATGATCGGCGCAACCATCAGGCAGACGATCCGGCCCTGCCACTCTGCAAACCAGTCCAGCGCCCAAACGACCCGACTGGCGAGAGGATGCATGTCGTCCGGAAGGGGTGTGTCCGGCCCGCCACGGGCCTCCGCAAGCAATTCGTCACCGGCTTCTAGGTCTATGTCGTCGAGGTCGTTCACCTCTCGCCCTCCCAAAGTGCCTGCCCCTGTCAATCACTTGCGCGCCCAATCTGCAAGCGCCGTCAATCCCGGCCCGCAGCAGAACGGCCCGACCGTCCTGGTCACGAGGGGGCCGCGATCGCATTCCGCGGCCCCCCCCAATTCACTTACTTGCCAAGAAGCTGGTCGGCGTACGCCCGTCCCAGGTTGGCGTTTGACGTCTGCGCGCCTGCCCAGAACGGAATCGCGGTTTTCGCGAAGTCCTTCTGGGACTGCCAGACCTTGGCGAAGAACTCGTTCTCGCCCGCATTGGTCTCGAGCGCTGCGTTCGCCGCGTTCATGTAAGCCGGGAAGTAGTCCGCCGGCGTGTCATGAAGCTGTACGCCATGGTCGTTGATGAGGCTGTCAAGCGCCTTGCCGTTCTCGTTGATCCGGTAGGCCAAGGACTTCATCAGCGAGGCGTTGGCCGCCACTTCGATTGCCTTTTGCTGAAGCGGGGTCAGCGAATTGAACACGTCCTTGTTGATGTAGAGGTCCGCGTTCACGACAACCTGATGAAGGCCTTGCAGGTAGTAGTGCTTCAGGACCTTCTGGAAGCCGAAGACCGAGTCCGGCTTCGGGCAGCACCATTCCGCAGCATCGATGGTGCCCTTCTCAAGGGCCGGGAGGATGTCGCCCCCGCCCATGGCAACCGAGGCCACGCCAATGTCCTTGTAGGTCTGGCCTGGAATGCCCGGAGGTGTGCGGAAGCGGTACTTGCGGAAATCGTCCATCGACGTGATCGGCTCCTTGAACCAGCCAAGGGCCTCGGGGCCGACGGGCTGGAGCATGAAGCCCACCACGTTCACGCCCATCTCGTCCCAGAGCTGCTCGTAGAGTTCCTTGCCGCCAGCGGACAGGAACCAGCTCAGGAAGGCGATGTTGTCCATGCCAACGCCGGCGCCCGCAACGGGCGAACCGAAGAGCATGGCGGCCGGATGCTTGCCCGACCAATAGTGCGTCCAGGCGAATCCGCCCTCGATGAGGCCTGCATCCACCGCGTCGAGCGTTTCCTGCACGCCGACGACAGCGCCTGCGGGCAGCACCTCGATCACGACTCCGCCGTCGGTCAGCGCCCGTACGTCTTCGGCGAAGTCCTTCAGCATCACGATCTCGTCGGCACTCGACGGGATCACCGATTGAACTCGTATCACTGTTTCGGCGAACGAGGCTTGCGCCATCATCGCCACGCCGACGGCGGCTGCCGCGGCGGTTCTGGTCAGTCTTGGAATTGCGAACATTTTCGTTCTCCCACTTTGCATGCCTTCCCGAACTTTCAGAAACCGGCCGCCGAAGGCGCTGCGACCGGGTTGTCTCTACTCCGCTCAATGCCTCTTGCCGAAGTCCATGCCTTCAACAAGGCCCAGCATGGGACCCACCCCATAGTTGATGTCGAACACGCCGCGAAACAGCATTTCGCCCGCGACGTAGACCAGCACCAATAGTCCGACCCACGAAATCCATTGATACCGGGCCAGGATCTTCATGATTATCGTTGCCGCAAATGCCATCAGCAGGATCGCGAGTGCGAGACCGAAGACCAGGAGGCGCACGTCCCCATCGGCAATCGCGGCAACTGCCAACACGTTGTCGAGCGACATCGACACGTCCGCCAAAGTGATTGTCCAGAGCGCCGAAGCGAGGGTGCGCCGTGGCGCGCCCGTGTAGCCGGCATGCGGATCACCTGCCGTCTCCAGCACCAGTTCGGCCTTGGCGTCAACATTGCTCCGAATCTCGGCATAGAGTCTCCAGCACACCAAGCAGAGAAGAAGGCCGCCGACGAAGAGAAGCCCCGGAACGCCGAGCAGCGTGGTGGCAATGACCGCGAAGACCACCCGCAGGAGAGCCGCGATCACCATCCCGAACAGGATTGCCTTCGCACGAAGTCCGGGCGACAGGCCGGCGGCGGCCATGCCGATGATCAACGCGTTGTCGCCCGAGAGAATCAGGTCCGCGACGATGATGGCGCCCACGTCAAAGATCAGTTCCATTGTCATGCCGCCCTGTCTGCGGACACGGCGTGCCCGGTTCGATCCGTCATGGTGTCTTCAAGAACCATGTCGCTCGCCTTTTCGCCTATCATGATCGTCGGCGCGTTCGTGTTGCCCGAAACGATGTTCGGCATGATCGAGGCATCCGCCACGCGAAGGCCGTCGATCCCGTGCACACGCAGCCTGGAATCAACCACTGACATCGGGTCGCTGCCCATCTTGCAGGTGCCTGTCGGGTGGTAGATTGTCGTGGACGTGTTGCGCGCCCAGTCGAGAACCGCCTCGTAATCGTCCCCCGCAACCTTCGCCCCGGGCGTGTACTCTCCGGTGATGACCTCGGCAAGCGGGCTTTGGCACGCGATCCTGCGTGCGACGCGAATGCCCTCGACGATCGTGTGCTGGTCGGTCCGCGTCGCGAGGTAGTTCGGGCGGATCTTCGGGTGGTCCCGCATGTCGGCGGAACGCAGGCGAATCTCGCCGCGACTTTCCGGCCTGAGTTGAAGGACGCTCGCCGTGAAGGCATTGAAGCTGTGTGGCTGGCTGATCCTTTCCGACGCGCTGAAGGGCTGGATGTGGAACTGGATGTCCGGCGTGGCGAGTTCAGGCCGCGTCTTCAGGAATGCCGTGCCGAGGCTCGCTGCCATCGTCATGGGGCCGGAGCGCGTCGCCGCATAGCGAAGCGCGATCAGGAACTGCTTTGCGAAACTGTTGATCTCGGCGTTGATGGTCGACAGGCTGGTCCTGAAGACCGGGCGGGCCTGAAGGTGGTCCTGGAGGTTCTTCCCAACGCCTGGCAGATCCGCCACAACCTTGATTCCCATGGCGCGAATCTCGTCCGCAGCGCCGATGCCCGAGACCATGAGAACCTGCGGAGAGGCGACAGCACCCGCAGCAAGAATGACTTCGCGACCTGCCCGGATGGTCATGGTCCGCCCCTTGTGCCGCACCTTGACGCCAGTCACGCGGCGCTCATCGAAATCCAGCGCCTCAACCAGGCATTCCGTCAGGACGGTCAGGTTGGCACGGCGCATGGCCGGCCTGAGATAGGCAACAGCGGACGAGCAGCGCCGCCCGTTCCTGAGCGTCAACTGAAAATGACCGACGCCTTCCTGCGTTGCTCCGTTGTAGTCGGGATTGGCCGGATAGCCCGCGTTCACCGCCGCCTCCACCCAACGATCGACAATCTCGCGCCGAACAGCCGAATCCGAGACGCTGAGCGGTCCGTCCCTCCCCCGGAGCGCCGCATCGCCGTCGCCATAGCTCTCCGACCGCTTGAAGAGAGGAAGGACATCGTCCCAGCTCCAGCCGACATTCCCAAGCTGTCGCCAGTGGTCGTAGTCCTCTGGCTGTCCGCGTACGTACAGGAGTCCGTTGATCGAACTCGATCCGCCAAGCACCTTGCCACGTGGCCACATGATCGAGCGCCCGTTGAGCCCCGGGTCAGGTTCCGTTCGGTAGCACCAGTCCGTGCCCGGATTGCCCATGGTCTTGAAATATCCAACGGGAATGTGGATCCAGGGATTGGTGTCACGACCGCCCGCCTCAAGAAGCGCGACAGAATGCCTGCCGTCAGCGGACAACCTGTTCGCCATCACGCAACCTGCCGACCCGGCCCCCACGATGACATAGTCGAATTCCAAAAAGCTCCCCCGGGGGTCTTGCGTAAAAAGTCAAAAAATGAGACTATTTGTCCCATTATTGAATTGCACCATGAAAACCATGGATTTGCAAGCACGTTGAACGGAGAAAGAGCGGCATGCCGAAGAATGGCGGTGCACGCATTCCCACGAACCTGCGCACCATGCTCGTTCTCGAAGCCATGGGGCGGCAAAGCGGGCCGTTGTCGGCAGCGGAAATCGGACGGCTCGTGGGGCTGCCGAAACAGACTGCGCACCGGCTTTGCAAGACCCTGGTCGAAGAAGGCTATCTTGCGCGCGACTCGAAGCGCGGGCACCTGCGCCCTGGACCGCGTGCACGCGAAATGGCCTCTGGCATCCTGCGCATCTCTTCCGGCCATGTCGCACGGCACCAGATCCTGAAGTCGGTGGCTGACCAGGTTGGCGAAACCGTGAATTTCGTCATGCCCGAGAACCCGGGCATGAGCTACAAGGACCGCGTCGAAACCAACTGGCCGTTCCGGATTCAGTTGCCTGTCGGCAGCCATGTGCCCTTCCACTGCACCGCCAGCGGGAAGACGTTCCTGGCCACGCTGCCAGTTGCCGAGCGCCGGAGGGTCGTGAGCGGGATCACGCTCGATCCCTTGACCAGGAACACGATCACGAAGGTCGACGACCTCATGGACGAACTCGCGACGGCCGCGAGGCAGGGATACGCGCTCGACAACGAGGAATTCTTTGACGACATGGTCGCCGTCGCGGTGCCGGTGCGTGACCGCTCGGGCCGCTATTTTGCCTCGCTTGCGGCCCATGGGCCAGTCCAGCGGCTTTCGCTTGAGAAACTCGTGTCCCTCGCGCCGCTCCTCCACGACGCCTCCGAACGCCTGACCACAGTGATTTTCGATCTGGACGAGAGCCGGTTTCCGGACGAACAGGGTCCGCCACGGGATGAGACCGAAGAAAGCCGAGGCGGGGAGTGATTGCCGACACCGACCACCGGATTGCCGCTCGAACCGGCGATGCGGGTTGGCGGCGGATCCGTCCGCATGACGAGAGTGCGTTGTGGGCACGCGTGGACACACTCGATTCCGGTTCCACGGATTTCAAGACCTGCAAGCAGGTCAAGGAAAAGTTCTGGACAGGCAGGTTCAGGAATGGTGATTTCGCGCCGACAGGTTCCGTGGAGGCAGACAATGAAATCTCATTATCGTGTCGTCGTGATCGGGGGCGGCGTCGTCGGCTCCTCGGTTCTCTACCACCTCGCGAAATTCGGCTGGACCGACATCTGCCTCCTTGAGCGTTCGGTGCTGACCGCCGGATCCTCCTGGCACGCGGCGGGCGGGTTCCACGCCCTGAACGCGGATCCGAACATGGCCGCGCTCCAAGCCTACACCATCGACCTGCTGTCCGAGATCGAGACGGAGTCGGGACAGGACATCGGCATGCACATGACCGGAGGCCTGACCCTCGCCGGGACGCCCGAGCGTTGGGAGTGGCTGCAGGCGACCTTTCGCGTCTTCCAGTCGATCGGCATCCACGATTGCGAACTGATTTCTCCGGACGAGGCCCGGAAGCGCTGTCCGATCATGTCGACGGACGGTGTCCTTGGAGCCATGTGGGCCGACCGCGAAGGCTATCTCGACACGACCGGCACCGTGCATGCCTATGCCGGAGCTGCCCGCAAGCGCGGTGCCGAGGTCATCGAGCACACGAAAGTCGAGAAACTGGTCCAGACCGCCGATGGCTGGCGGGTCGTGACCGACAAGGGCACGATCACCTGCGAACATGTGGTCAATGCTGCGGGCCTCTGGGCAAAGCAGGTCGGCCGCATGGCGGGGATCGAACTGCCGGTTTCGCCACTCAAGCACCATTATCTCGTCACCGACACGATCCCCGAAGTCGCGGCGTGCGAATTCGAGATGCCGATGACGGTCGACCTCGAAGGCTTCACCTACATGCGTCAGGACCAGAATGGCGTCCTGGTGGGCATCTACGAGATCGACCATGAGCACTGGGCCATGGACGGCGCGCCATGGGACTACGGCATGGACCTCTTCCAGGAGCAGCTGGACCGGATCGAAAACGAAGTGACGCTGGGCTTCGAGCGGTATCCCGCCATCCAGGATGTCGGCATCAAGACCTGGGTCAACGGCGCGTTCACGTTCAGCCCGGACGGCAACCCGCTCGTCGGCCCCGTGGCCGGCAAGCCGGGCTACTGGTGCGCCTGCGCGGTCATGGCGGGCTTCCTGCAAGGTGGCGGCGTCGGCAAGACCCTGGCCGAATGGATGATTCGCGGTGAGCCGGAGGCCGACGCCTGGTCGATGGATGTCGCGCGTTACGGCGCATTTGCCGAGAATCGCGAATACATCCGCCAGACCACCGGCCAGTTCTATTCGCGCCGATTCGTCATGTCCTATCCGAACGAACAGCTGCCGGCCGGCCGGCCGCTCAAGATGGCGCCCGCGCATGACGCAATGACTCAGGCCGGCTGCCGCTGGGGCGTGAGCTGGGATCTGGAGACGCCGCTCTACTTCGCGCCGTCGGAGGACTTTGTCGAAAACCTGACGCTCAAGCGCTCGAACGCGCACGACATCGTGGCCGCCGAATGCAGAAACGTGCGCGCGAATGTCGGCATGGTCGATATCACCGGGTTTGCGCGCTACGAGGTCACGGGGCCGAGTGCGGAGACGTGGCTCGATGGCCTGATGGCATCCAGGCTTCCGGCCCCGGGACAGGCGCGGCTTGCGCCGATGCTGTCCGAAACCGGTCGCCTCAAGGGCGACCTGACATTGCTGAATTGGGGTGACGGGACCTGGTGGATCATGGGATCCTACTACCTCCGAACATGGCACATGCGGTGGTTCAGGGACCACCTGACCGACGGCGTCAGCGTCCGCGACCTCGGAGAGGAGGTGGCTGGCTTCGCCCTGTCTGGCCCGAATTCGCGAAAGGTGCTGCAGGACGTCGTGCACGGCGACATCGGCGACATTCCCTTCATGGGTTGCGCACCGCTCGACGTCGGCCTGACCGGCGCGCGAGTTGCGAGAATGTCGGTGGTCGGCGAACTGGGATACGAAATCAACTGCCGATTTGGCGATCACGTGATGTTGCGCCGCATGCTGCTCGATGCAGGCAAGGCGACCGGGCTCCAGGAATACGGGTTCAACGCGATGTTGTCGCTCAGGCTCGAGAAGTCGTTCGGCATCTGGTCCGCGGAATTCCGGCAGGACTATACGCCCGGCGAAACCGGCATGGACCGATGGATCGCCTGGGACAAGGGCGAATTCATCGGGCGCGAAGCTGCCATCACGGAGCGCGACGGAAACGGTCCGAACCGGAAGGTCGTGACGCTGGAAGTCGACGCGACGGACGCCGACGCAAGCGGCTACGAGCCGGTTTGGCAGGACGGGAACCTGGTCGGATTTGTCACGTCAGGCGGCTATGGCCACACGGTTGGAAAGTCTCTCGCAATGGCCATGATCGATCGTGACGCTGCGATGGAAGGCACCGAGCTCGCGGTTCACGTGGTCGGCGTGGAGCGTGCCGCACGGGTGATCCCGCAATCGCCCTACGACCCGGACGGCAAGGCGATGCGCGGCTGATGGCGCGGCGAGCAGGCCGCACTTCGCCCACGGTTGGAACCCGGTTGAAGCGTGACGTCAATTACAGGGACCTGCGCAACCCGTTCCCGGTCATGGACCTCTTCGAAGCCGACGAAATCGCAGACATGCATGCGACCGCACTTCGCCTGTTGGAGGATCTCGGCATCATGGTGCTCCTGCCCGAGGCGCGGCAGATCTACCGGGCGGGCGGCGCACGCGTCGAGAGCGAGATGGTGCATATCGGCCGCGAGATGGTAGAGGCGGCCCTGGCTTCCGCACCCCGGTCCATCATCTGCCGGGCCGGTTCGCGTGATCGGGACGTCGTGCTTGAACAGGGACGCCTCGTGTTTCAGCCCGGCGCCGGCGCGCCGCATGCCACCGACCGCGAACGTGGCCGTCGCCCCGGCACGGCGCGGGACTTTCGCGAACTGATCCAGCTCACGCATCATTACGACGTGCTCCAGATGCTGCCGCCGCTGGTCGAGCCGCAGGACGTGGACACGCACGTTCGGCACTACTTCACGCTTGAGGCGCAGCTCACGCTGTCCGACAAGTTCCCCTTCGTCTTCTCACGCGGCACGCCGCAGGCCCTGGACAGCTTCGAAATGCTGGCGGGCTTTCGGGGTATTTCGGACAGCGCCTTTCAGGCCGAACCCCACTGCTACACCATTGTCAACACCAACAGTCCCCGTACCTTGGACATCCCGATGGCGCAGGGATTGATCGACTTCGCGCGGCACGGACAGATTTCGATTGTCACGCCATTCACGTTGATGGGTGCAATGGCGCCGATCACTGTCGCCGGGTCGATCACGCTGTCCCATGCCGAGGCGCTGGCCGCGATCACGTTGACCCAGCTTGCGAGACCGGGGGCGCCGGTCTGCTACGGGACCTTCACGTCGAATGTCGACATGAGATCCGGGGCGCCCGCCTTCGGAACGCCGGCGCATTTCCAGGCGTCGCTGGCGGCAGGGCAACTCGCGAGATTGACAGGCTTGCCTTGGCGCTCAGCTGCGGGTTCTGCGGCCAATCTCAACGACGTGCAGGCCGCCAACGAAAACCAGGTGGGCCTGTGGGGCTGCCTGCTGGCGGGTGCGACGGTCATCATTCACGCTGCAGGATGGTTGGAGGGCGGCCTGACCGTCTCTTACGAAAAGCTCGTGACGGATGTCGAGGTCCTGAACATGATCGCGGAACTCTGTGCAGGCAGTCGTGCGGGAGCGGACGAGATCGGCTTCGATGCGCTCGCGGAAGTTGGCCCGAGCGGGCACTTCTTCTCGGCGGCCCAGACGATGGCCCGATACCGCACCGAATTCTACGAACCCCTGGTTCACGACTACGCGAACTTCGGAACGTGGCACGAACGTGGCGCACAGGATGCCACGGCCCGCGCAACCAAGGTCTGGAAGCAGGTTCTCGCTGAATTCAACGGCCCCGAAGTCGCCGATGAGCGCGTCGAGGAAATGCAGGACTTCATTGCCAGACGCACGGCTGAGGGCGGTGCATTGCCGGTGAGTTGAGCCACGGCGCGCTGCAGGACAAGGCCCTGTCCTTGTCGGAGGCCTGATCAGGTCTGGCGCAATAAGTTCTCGATTTCACTCTTCCGGTCGGATTTGACCCAGGAATGCAATGGCGGCGGGTCGGCAGACGCGCCGCAATGGCAGGAGACTCTCCTCCGAGTAATGTCCGTTCACGTGCAGGAGGTTGATCGTCCCGAGGAACCGGTTGCGGTCATGAACCGGCTGGTTGATCACGGCGCCAAGGCCCAGCGCTTCGATCTTTTCGTGATCGGGAAAGACATCGCGCAGCTCGTCGATACTCGCCGCAAGAAATGGTTCGCGCCTGTCCAGGACGATGTCGGTCCACCGGTTTGGAACGATGTCCTTCAGGCCGGTCAGGGGATAGGCCTCCTCGTCGCTGGTATAGATCCGCTCGGCAGTGCGTGCGGCCAGATCGAACCGGGAGCAGGTAAAGAGCTTGACGCCGACCAGTGCCCTGCACGTTTCCTCCAGGCGCCGGAAGAGTTCCTCCGGCGTCGCCATGCGCAGCGCTTCAAGATCGTCGAGCAGATCATCCAAAGCACTGCACCTCGCGCGGGAAACGGGTCAGACTCTCCGCACCATCTTCGGTGATCAAGACGTTGTCCTCGATCCGGATGCCGAGCTCGCCCGACCCGTAAAGACCGGGCTCGATGGTCACCACCATGCCCGCTGCCAGCGGCATGTCATTTCCCACCATCACATGCGGCGCTTCATGTACGTCGAGCCCCAGGCCGTGTCCGGTCTTGTGCTTGATCATTTCCGCGAAAGGCGATTCGGACAGCACTGCCGTTGTTTCCCGATCGACACTGTCGCAGGCAATCCCCGGTCCGGCGACCTCCCTGCCGCGGGCATTGGCTGCAAGGACGGTATCGTAGATGGCACGTGAACTCTCGGGTACGTGCTTGCAGAAGAAGGTCCGGGTGATGTCGGCGTTCATGCCGGCCCACGATGCACCGAAATCGACAAGCAGCGGTTCGCCCGGCGCGACGGTCCTGTTGCCGGAAGTTCCGTGCGGGTCCGCGCTCTTCGGGCCTGAAAGGACGATTGGCTCAAAGGCGAATCCCTCTGCTCCCCGCGCGAGCATCGCCTGTTTCAGGCGCGCGGCGATCTCGACTTCACTATCGCCCGCTCGTGCCGTCTCCAATTGCTCGTTCAGCGCGGCCTCACTGATCGCGACAGCCCTGCGGAGGGCGACGATTTCCTCACTGTCCTTGCAGATCCGGAGCTTGGCCAATGCCGGCTCAGCATCGACGACCGCGCCTTGCGGCAGGTGCGAGCGGAGTGCCTCGAACTCGAACATCCGCATCCGCATGCCCTCGACCCCGACCGGACCAGCGAGTACCGCAGAAAGCTCACGAAACGCCTCCGCAAAGCCCTCGCTGTCCTGCCAGAAGAATGTCCTGGCCTCTGGGAAGGCGTCGCGCCACCTTGATCGCTCGAGTTCCGGCATGATCGCGAGAACCTCGCCTCCGGACGCGAGAACGAGGAGTGTCGGCCGCTCCATCAGGTGAAACTCGAGCCCGGTCAGGTAGCGGAAGTTCGGGCCCGGCACGAAGGCGAACGCACCGAGCCCTGCCTCTCGCGCAAGCCGAGCGGCGCGCGCCCGCCGCTTGGAGAAATCCGTCACGTCGAGAACTCCCCGACCGCCAGATCCATCCTGTCGCCGAAGGCGGGATGCAGGGATCTGAGAATGACCCCGATTTCGTGCGCCACCAGCGCCTTCATCGCGTCGTCGCCAGCATCCGCATCGCCCGAGATCACGGCCTCGATCATGGCTTCAAGCAGCAGGCCCGCCCGTGTTCGTTCCCCGACATCCAGCTTGGGGAAGTAGAACAGGATCTTCGTGCGCATGCCGGCATCAAGACTGTGCGTGAAATAGCGATCCAGGAAGATGTTCCCAGTCAGCTTGCCGAGCGTGCGGTGCAGCTTGAGCGAAGTCCGGAACGCCTGCTCCCAGGCACCATCGGACATCGCCTTGTCGAATTTCCGGTGCAGTGACAGCAAGGATCCGCGATCGGCGCGCCCGGTGAGCGCTGCAGCCCGAGCCGCCATGCGCGCAAGCACGAGATGACTGTCGAAATACTCCCTCGCATTGTTCAGCGTCAGAGGCGCAACGATGCTCGTGCGGTTCGGCAGGAACTGCACCAGCCAGTCGCCGTGCAGGAGCAGGAGCGCCTCTCGGATCGGGGTACGTGACGTCTTGAACCGTCGTGCAAGGGCAACTTCGTCTATCGCTTGGCCGGGCTCGATCCTGAGCCAAAGAATGTCGTCCCGCAACGCCTCGTAGACCAGAAGCGCACCCCGACGCCTCTGCTCGGTCACGGGACTTTCTTCGATATCGAGCATTCTCTGGCTCTCCGAAAGCTGCAGCAACGCAATTGCGTGTTGCATAATGTTTGCATAACGAGTTTGATCGATATCAGCAACCATGCAGAAAGGGAGAGTCATCATGAAAGGACGTGCAGCTTTGCTCTTGGCATTGGCGGTAAACCTCGGCGCATATGCCAGTGCGGTTCATGCCGAGGGAAAAATCGCCTACTTTGCCGCGGCCTCGCAGAACGGCTTCAATCAGGCCACCTATGAAGGTGTGCAGGAAGCGGCGGCCAGACTGGGCTACGAAAGCGAGATTTTCGACGGCCAGTTCGACGCCGCCCTTCAGTACAGCCAGATCGAGGATGTTCTGGCAGGCGGACAGTTCGACGGGATGATCGTGGCGCCGAATGACAGCGTCGGCATCGCAGGTGCATTCGAACAGGTCATTGCCGCCGGCGTGCCAATCGGCACGGTGCTCTTTCCCGTCGGACCGGAGTTGAACGTGCTGGAGCCGCAGGTCGAGGGCATCACTGTCACCGCGGCCTCTCCGCCGGTGCCCGGCGCCACCCATCAAGCCGAATTGGTGGCAGCGCATTGCGCCGACAAGGACCCCTGCAACGTTGTCATAATCATTGGCGCGAAGATCTTCCCGTTTGACAACCTGCGGCTGGAAACCTTCGAAAAGGTCCTGGCAGGCCATGCAAACATCAATGTCGTCGCGGTCGGCGAGGGCTGGTACGCACCAGATCCGAGCCTGCAGGCCATGACCGACATCCTGCAGGCCAATTCGGACGTGCATGCCGTTCTCTCGAATGCAGACCAGCACCTCGTGGGCGTGGAAATCGCGCTCGAGGCGGCGGGCTACAATCCCGCCGATCTCTATCTCACGGGGGGCGGTGCGGCGCAGATCGCCATCGATGCGATTCGCGAGGGACGCTGGGACGCGACGCTGGCCTATTTCCCGAAGACGATGGGCGCGCTTGCGGCCGAGCAGGTCATCAATGCCATCGAGGGCAAGCCGGTGACCAAAGTGATCAACATGGACACCGCAGGTCCGATCGAGGCAATGATCACCTCCGAGATCCTCGCGGCGAACCCCGACTTCGTGGCAGAGTGGGAACAGTAATCCGCTAACGGACTCCGGCCGGGGCCAGCCGCCCCGGCCGGATCTGTCGGGAGGACAAGGCGCATGGGAAGGAACTACCGCGTTGCCGCCGATATCGGCGGGACGTTCACAGACATTGTCTACCAAGACAGCGAGACCGGCACCTGCGGCGCGACCAAGGTACTTTCCACACCGGAGAACCCGGCCCTCGCAGTGCTGACCGGCATTAGCGAGGCCGTCGGCGATTCGGACTCGATCGAATTCTTCGTGCACGGCACGACGGTTGGGCTGAACGCGCTGCTTACGCGCCGTGGCGCAAGGGTCGCGCTTGTCACCAACGAGAACTTTCGCGACGTTTACACGATCCAGGGCAACGATCGCGGCGAGATCTTCTCCATCCGCTGGAACAAGCCCGCACCTCTTACTCCTGTAGAACACACCTATACACTTTCCGGTCGCATGTCAGCAGACGGCAAGGAGGTCGATCCGCTGCGCCTGCCGGATCTCGACCGGCTCGTCGATGCCGCCGCGACGGAAGGCTACGAGGCGATTGCGATCGCCTTGCTGTTCAGTTTCAAGAACCCGGAGCACGAACTGGAGGCGGCCAGGTATCTCCAAAGCCGCCTGCCCGGGATCCCGATTGCGCTGTCGCACCGGATCAGTCCGGAATGGCGCGAGTTCGAACGCATCTCGACCACGGTGATGGACGCCTATCTCGCTCCGGTGGTGCGGCAATATCTCGAAACACTGATCGAAGCGCTCGCCGGCCGCCTGCCTGGTGGCGGGCTGCACGTGATGGAATCGAACGGCGGAGTGATGAGTGCCAGGGCGGCCTGCGATACGCCTTTGCAGACGCTGCTCTCCGGGCCTGTCGGAGGTGCCATTGGCGGCAAGGCGCTCGCAGCGGCAACCGGGCGGGCGGACCTGATCTGCGTCGACATGGGCGGCACCTCCTTCGACGCGAGCCTGATCGTCGACGGTCACCCGTCGACCTCGAACGAGACCAAGCTCGAAGGGCTTCCCGTGCAGATGTCTGTGGTCGACATCCACGTGATCGGCGCGGGCGGCGGATCGATCGCCTGGGAAGAAGCCGAGGCAATGCGTGTCGGGCCGCAATCGGCAGGCTCGAAGCCCGGCCCGGTCTGCTACGGCCTCGGAGGGACCGAGCCTACGGTGTCCGACGCAAACCTCGTACTGGGCAGGCTCGACGGTTCGAACTTCGCCGGAGGAGGCATGGCGCTCGACCGCAACGCAGCGCGCGGCGCACTCGCGGCCATGGGAGAACGCTTCGGCATGAGCGCCGAAGACATGGCACAGGGCGTGGTCGACATCGTCAATTCCAAGATGGCGGACGCGATCCGTACCATCACCGTGCGTCGCGGCATCGATCCTCGCGATTTCTCGCTGGTGGCATTCGGTGGTGCCGGGCCCGCGCAAGCGACGGCCCTGGCCGAGGAACTTCGAATCGGCGAAGTGATCATCCCGGTCCACCCCGGCGCATTTTCGGCCTGGGGCATGCTTCAGACGGATGTTCGACACGACTTCAAGGAAACGCTCTACGGATTCTGGGATCTCATGGAGCTTTCGCATCTTGAGGCTGCCTTCGAGGCCTTGGCCAGGCGGGGCCGCGACCACCTGATCAACGAGGGCATCGCGCCTGGCGACATCAGCTTTGAACGTGCGATCGACTTTCGCTATTATGGGCAGGAATACGTGCTGACGATCCCACTGCCCGACGGTCCCATCGACATGGATTGCGTTCGCAATGGCTTTGATGCCGCCTATGCGCGGCAATATGGCCACAACAGCCCGGAGAACCGGGTGGAAATGGCCAATATCCGGCTTGCCGCTCTCGGGCATCTGCCGCGACCCGAGAACGCTCCGCCGGCACCGCTCGCAGCCAAGGCGGCGCGGGCGCGGGACGTCTTTTTTGACGGCATGGCGCAGCCAACGCAAATACTCGACCGCAATGCGATCGCGCCGGACGGCGTCGTTCACGGTCCCGCAATCATCGAGGAAGCCACGGCCACCACTCTTTTGCCGCCCGCCTGGCAGGCACGCCTGACCGAGGGCGGGCATCTGGTCCTGACGAAAGGAGGCGCCTCGTGAGCAAGGCCGATCCGGTGACCACCGAAGTGGTGCGCAATTTCGTGATTTCCTGCGCCGAGGACATGAATGCCTCGCTCTGGCGCTCGGCCCATTCAGCGGTGATATACGAGGGCAAGGATTCGGCAGTGGCGCTGATGGACGAGCAAGGCAACATGCTCGGCCAGTCGACCGGCGTGCCCCTCTTCATAGGTGCCATCGATGTCTGCGTGAACCACGTCAAGGACTATTACAGCGACGACATTTGCGAAGGCGACATCTTCGTGATGAACGACAGCTACATGCAGGGCACGCACCTTCACGACATCACTGCCATCGGACCGATCTTCTTTCATGGAGAGCTTGTAGGCTTCGGCGCAGCCCGGGCGCATTGGAACGATATCGGCGCCATGGATCCGGGCTCGGTCATGGGTTCGATGAACATCTTCCAGGAAGGATTGAGGCTCGGGCCGACAAGGATCGTGTCGCGAGGTGAACCCATCCGCGAATGGTACGACCACTTTCGGCTGAACACGCGGTTCAAGGACGCCACGATCGGCGATCTCGGCGCCCAGATCGCGGCGATCCGCACCGGCGAACGGCGGCTCGCCCAGCTGCTCGACCGGATCGGGGCCGAAACCTATCGTGCCGCCTGTCATGACATATTCGAGCAGGCGCGCCGGCTTGATCGCGCGGCGATCGCCGCGATCACGGACGGAACGTGGTCGCGCGAGGGCTATCTCGACGACGACGGGGTCGGCAAGGAACCGATCAAGGTTGCGCTGACACTCACCGTGAGGGGCGAAGAAGTGATCGTCGATCTCACCGGAACCTCCGGTCCGGTGCCAGGCTCGGTCAATTGCGGTGCGAGCCAGACGGAGAGCCTCCTGAGGCTCGCCTACAAGACGATGATCAACCCCGATCGGGCCATCACCGGCGGCTCCTTCGAGACCATGACAGTCGTTCTGCCCGAGGACTGCATGTTCAATGCCAAGGAGCCGGCAGCCTGCGAGTGGTATTTCACCGGTCTGGGGCTCCTGGCCGACCTCTTCATCTCATGCCTCAGCGAGGCCATGCCCGAGCGTTCGACCGCGGCTCATTACGGCGACTCCATGGTGGCGGGATTTTTCTCGGTGGACGAACGGCGCGGGCAATGGATGTCGATCGAACCGACGGCCGGCGGCTGGGGTGGCCGCGCCGATGGCGACGGGGAAAGCGCGTTGATCAACCTGGTGAACGGTGGATTCCGCAACATTCCAGCTGAGGTGATGGAAACCAAGTTCCCGATCCGTCTCGAAGAGTTCTCCATTCGTCCCGACAGCGGCGGTCCCGGGCGCTGGCGCGGTGGCTGTGGCGTCGTGCGCCGCTATCATGCGCTTGAAGACTGCTTCGGCGCGATCTGGTTCGAACGTTCGCACACGCCGGCCTGGGGCCTGAATGGCGGTGGCGACGGAGCGGGGCCCGAGGTGACGATCACCCAACCCGACGGCAAGCGGGAATCGCTCCTGAAAATGGCGGCACGCGGCCTTGGCGCCGGCACGATCGTCGAGACGAAGACTGGCGGTGGCGGTGGCAATGGCGACCCGATGCAGCGCCCGCACGAAGAGGTGGCACGAGACGTGAGGAAGGGATTCCTTACCCCGACGGCTGCGCGGCGTGACTACGGGGTCGCGGTCGAGGCGGACGGAACCTTGGATGAGGCTGCATCGTTGCCGCGATGACGCAGCCTGCCCTGAAAGCGGAAGGGATCACGGTACGCTTCGGCGACGTCGAAGTGCTTTCGGGCATCGACGTCGAAATCGCCGCCGGTTCAATTCACGGGCTCATCGGCGAGAACGGCGCCGGCAAATCGACACTCGGCAAGGTGCTGGGTGGGTACTACCAGGCCAGCAGCGGCTCGCTGGCCGTCTTCGGTCAAGGCATCGGCCACTGGGATCCGCCGACAGCACTTGCCCATGGTGTCGCGATCATGCACCAGGAGCTGCAGCTGGTGCCTCACCTTGCGGTGGCCGAAAACGTGTTCATGGGGCTGGAAGAGCACCGCTGGGGCGTCCTGCACCGCAACGAGGCCGAACGGCTCGAAGGATTGATGCAGTCCAGCGGCCTCAGGCTGGACCCGCACGCACTCACGGTCGAATTGCCGATTGCCGACCAACAGAAGATCGAGATCCTGCGCGCACTGGCACGTGAGGCACGGGTGATCATCATGGACGAGCCTACTTCGTCGCTCTCAAGCGAGGAAATCGAGCAACTTCATCGGATCATGGCGCGGCTGCGCGAAGAAGGGCGCACAGTCATTTACGTGAGTCACTTTCTCGATCACGTGCTCGAGATCTGCGACCGCATTACGATCCTTCGCGACGGCCGACATGTCATGACCGAGAGCAGCACGGGATTGAGCAAGCAAGACCTGGTCAGCGCGATGCTGGGCGTGCAAAGAACCGAAACGCTCTACCCGCCGAAGCGCAAGGTCGTTGCGGAGCTTGCGCTTTCGGTGCGAAAGCTCAAGGGCAACGGGGTCGACGTGGAGGCGCTCGACATTCGCGCCGGCGAGATCATGGGATTGATCGGGCTCGTGGGCTCTGGCCGTTCCGAGATTGCACGTGCAATCATTGGCGCGGATCGGGCGACAGGCGAAATCGCGTTTCTTGGCCGCAAGCTCGACCACACGATCCGCGCCGCGACCGAGGCCGGGATCGTTATGGTTCCCGAGGACAGGCGCAGGCAGGGGTTGGTAATGAGCATGCCGGTGCGCGCCAACATCATCCTGCCTCATCTGCGACGATTCGCCCGGTTCGGCGTCATGGCGACGCGGCGTGAGCGGCGGCGCGCGCGTGAATTGATTGACAGGTTCAGCGTGCGTCCCGCAATTGTCGATGGCGATGTGTCACGCTACTCGGGTGGCAATCAGCAGAAGGTGCTGCTGGCCAAATGGCTGGAGGGCGATCCCAAACTGGTGATCCTTGACGAGCCCTCGCGCGGTGTCGACGTCGGCGCACGCGAGACAATCCATGCGGCAATCTGCGACCTTGCGGCAAGCGGCAGTGCGGTCCTGTTGATCTCGTCGGAAATCGAAGAGGTCCTCGGCCTCGCACACCGTGCATGGCTGGTTGATCGCGGACGTCTCGTGCAGGAAATCGACCCCGATGCCGTGTCCGAGAGCGAAATCCTGGCTGCACTCTTCCGGCATCAAAGCCTTGAGGGAGTCTCGACATGACCCGTGCGCAGGTGCTCAGGTTCTTTCAGACCTACGCCGTTCTCATCCTGATCGTCGCGCTCATGGTCACGCTTTCGGTCCTGTCCGACAGCTTTCTGACCCTGCGCAACTTCCTCAACATCCTGAATCAAAACGCTCCGCTGGCGATCATGGCATCAGCCATGACATTGGTGATAATCGTGGGTGGATTCGACCTTTCGGTCGGTGCGATCTTTGCCGTGGGTTCAGTCACATCCGCATGGATTGCCCTCCACATCGATCCTTACCTGGGGCTCCTTCTCGCACCACTGATCGGCCTGGTCCTCGGCATGGTAAACGGCATTGTGATTACCCGGCTCAACGTGCACTCCTTCCTCGCGACCATCGCAACCAGCCTGATCTTCAAGGGTGTCGCCATCGTCATCTCCGACGGGCGCCTGATCTCGGTGCGCATCGATTCGTACATTTGGCTCGGCCGAGGGAAATTCCTTGGCGTGTTCAACTCGATCTGGATCATGGTTGCCTTCGCCCTGATTCTCACCTTCCTTCTGACCCGCACCACCTTTGGCCGCCGCATCTTCTCCGTGGGCGGCAACGAAGAGGCCGCAATCCTCTCAGGCATTCGCACCCACCGGATCAAGATCGCAACCTTTGCGCTTGCAGGACTTGCCGCGGGTCTCGCCTCGATCATCACGACGAGCCGGGTGGCCTTGGGCCAGGCATCCGCGGGTCAGGGGATGGAACTGCAGGCCATTGCCGCAGTGATACTCGGTGGCACCAGCATCTATGGCGGACAAGGCGCCGTCTGGCGTTCGCTGGCCGGGGTCTTCCTGCTTGCGCTCATCAACAACGGCTTCAACATCCTGAATGCGGATCCCTTCTTCCGTGACCTGACCACGGGGCTGGTCATCCTCGCGGCCATAGGCGTGAGCGCAATCGGCCAAGCGCGTCGCTGATACCCGGATGTCGCGGCCGATGCAGATTGCCCGGCCCTTGCAACGGGACACGCTCTTGGGCAACGGCGAACTGCTCATGCAAATTGCCGCATGGGTGAAGTCCGGATACGACCGATCCCGCCTGCCGGTGCGGTTGAGACGAAGACGAGAGCGGCAAGACCAACAACAAGGACTATCGCGTTTGGGTCCATTCGGGTTCAACAGATGCCTTTGCGAGGCTTGCTCCGGAGCTGACAGGTTTCAGAATGGAGGCGTCGTTCCGTCCAGCGAGCTTCACCATCCCGCGTTGCCATTGGCATTTGCGGTGACCAATGGCCTGCTGTACTTTTTGGCCATGGCACCGGAGACAGCCTTGCCAACCCGGACAGGGCCGTTTCGGCATCGGGCAGATGCCGGTCCGGCCCCCGGCGGAGAGTTGACGTGAGCCGCGACAAGATTCGGGCATCACGCCTGACTGAGGAGTCGGCGCTGGTCCGCAGCCTGGTCGAGGCGGTCGGACTTGACGCCAACGATCGGGCCACCATCGGCAGGCATGCGACCGGCCTTGTCGAAAAGGTGCGCGCCAGCGGCCACGCAGGCAGGATGGAGGCATTCCTGGCCGAATACGGGCTCTCGACCAAAGAGGGCGTTGCGCTCATGTGCCTTGCGGAAGCGATGCTTCGGGTCCCGGACGCAAAGACGGTCGACGAACTGATCCGCGACAAGATCACGCCCCATGACTGGGCGGCACATGTCGGCGATTCCGGCTCCATTCTTGTCAACGCCTCAACTTGGGCCTTGATGCTGACGGGTCGGATTCTTGATGATGACGAGGAGGGCGTTGTCGGTACGCTCCACGGCCTCGTGCGCCGCCTGGGCGAACCCGTGGTTCGCGCCGCCGTCGGGCACGCGATGGCGGAGATGGGCACGCAGTTCGTTCTTGGCGAGACCATCGAGAGCGCCATCGACCGCGGCGCAACGGTGTCGGGCCAAGACTGCACCTATTCCTTCGACATGCTGGGCGAAGCTGCCCGGACGGAACGCGACGCCGAACGCTACCGCGCAGCCTACCAAGCGGCGATTTCCGCGATCGGACGTCAGGCAGGAGCCGACGAAGTCCGCGACAATCCAGGCATATCCGTAAAGCTGTCGGCGCTGCATCCGCGATATGAGCGAAGTCAGGCAGGGACGATGTTGCCGGAGATGACCGAACGCCTTCTGCCCTTGGCATTGGCAGCAGCGGAAGCGGACATCGGGCTCAACATCGACGCGGAAGAGGCAGATCGGCTGGATCTTTCGCTGGACGTGACCGAGCGCGTGCTTGCCGATCCTGCGCTTGCGGACTGGGACGGATTCGGCGTGGTCGTGCAGGCCTACGGGCGCCATGCAATGCCAACCATCGACTGGCTCTACGACCTTTCAGCCAGACTTGATCGGCGAATTATGGTCCGCCTCGTCAAGGGCGCCTATTGGGACACGGAAATCAAGCGCGCTCAGGTGCTTGGGCTGAAGGACTATCCGGTCTTCACTCGGAAACCGCATACGGACATCAGCTTTCTGGCCGGAGCGCGAAGGCTCCTTGCCATGAAAGACCGAATATATCCGCAGTTTGCGACTCACAACGCCCATTCCGTCGCCGCGATCCTGCACATGGCCGACGGAGATCGATCGTCGTTCGAGTTCCAGAGGCTTCACGGCATGGGCGACGCGCTTCACGAGGTAGTTCGACACGCCGAAGGCACGCGCTGCCGCATCTATGCACCGGTCGGCACCCACAAGGATCTGCTGGCCTACCTGGTCCGGCGACTCCTGGAAAACGGGGCGAATTCCTCATTCGTCCATCAAATCGTCGACTCCTCGGTCTCCGCAGAAGAAATCGCCCGCGATCCGGTCGCCGCGGCCGAAACGGGCGGTTTCGCCCCGAACCCGGCCATACCGAAACCGTCGGACATCTACGCACCTCGACTGAACAGCAAGGGCTGGGACATTGCGGATCCGCTAGATCTCGCCATGATCGACGCCGGGCGAGAGCCGTTTCAGGCTCCCTTCCAATGGCGCGCCGAGCCGCATTCGCCGTTCACGCATGACGGCGAGACACGCGACGTCATCAACCCTGCCGACCCGAATGACGTGGTCGGAAAGGTTGTCGAAACGCATCCCGACCATGCCGAGGGGTCCGTGGCGGCGGCCATCGAGGCACAACCCGCCTGGGAGTCCCTGGGAGCATGCAGGCGCGCAGAAGTCCTGCGCCGGGTCGCCGACCTCTACGAAGCCAATGCCGCCGAGACATTCGCCCTTCTGGCGCGCGAGGCCGGGAAAACGCTCATCGACGCGGTGGCTGAAACTCGTGAGGCCGTGGATTTCCTGCGGTACTATGCGGACGGGGCCGAACGGGCGGGAGACGGCAGTACGGCGCGCGGCGTCATTGTCTGCATCAGCCCGTGGAATTTTCCGCTGGCAATCTTCACCGGCCAGATCGCCGCGGCGCTGGCCACCGGCAATGCGGTCATAGCGAAGCCCGCCGAGCAGACGCCGCTGATCGCGGCGCGCGCGACAGCCTGGATGCGCGAGGCCGGCGTGCCGGACAGCGCGATCCAGTTGCTGCCCGGGGAAGGTTCCGGGATAGGCGCCGCCCTGACCGCAGATTCCCGCATCGGCGGTGTCTGCTTCACGGGCTCGACCGAAACCGCGCACATCATCAATCGCCAGTTGGCCAAGACGGCGCCTGATGCCCTGCTGGTCGCAGAGACGGGCGGCATGAACGCGATGATCGTAGATTCCACCGCGCTGCTCGAGCAGGCCACGCGCGACATCGTCCGCAGCGCATTTCAGTCATCCGGCCAGCGTTGTTCGGCGCTCAGGGTACTCTACGTGCAGGCAGACATCGAGGCCGAACTCGTCCAGATGCTCGAAGGCGCGATCGACGCGCTCGTGATCGGTGATCCAAGGCAACTCGAAACCGACATCGGGCCGGTTATCGACGCCGCCGCCCACGAGAGCATTACTGCCTATATTGATGCACAGGCAACCAAGGGTCGGGTCATCAAGCGGATGCCAGTGCCGGCAAGCGGGTTGCTTGTTCCGCCGACCTTGATTCGCGTTAACGGAATTGAGGATGTCGAGCGCGAGGTGTTCGGCCCGGTCCTGCATATCGCGCGCTTCGAGGGCGATCAGATTGACCAGGTTGTCAACAGCATAAGCGCGAAGGGCTTCGGGCTCACCTTCGGCCTGCATTCGCGGATCGACCGTCGCGTGCAACGCATTCTGGATCGCATAAGCGTAGGCAACGTTTACGTGAACAGGGACCAGGTGGGCGCCGTGGTCGGTTCACAACCATTTGGAGGACACGGGTTATCGGGAACCGGTCCCAAGGCGGGCGGCCCGCACTATCTCTCGCGATTGTGCATCGGACCACGGCATCCCGGAGAGGTGGACCGTCCCGGCAAACCCGTCGGTTCGGGAAAGATCGGCGAAGCGATCAAGCACCTCGCATCCGCACCCGTCCCGAAACCCGCTGAGCGCATGGCTCTCATTCGCGCGGCGCTGCGAGAAGGCTCAAGGGCCAGCGTGTCCGCGACGGCAGCCCTCGATTCCGGCCCACTCGACCTGCCGGGACCAACCGGGGAATCCAACCAACTGGAACTTCGGCCGAAGGGGACGGTTCTTTGCCTCGGCCCGGGCGCAGGGGCAATCCTTGCCCAAGCGGTACAGGCACTCACGGCCGGGAACCGGGTCGTGGTTGTTTCCGAAACCGGGATCCAGGCACTGAAGCGCCTGTCCGGCTCGGGCCTGCCGATTCGGATTCTTGAGGGCAGTGTCGAGGATCTCTCATCCCTAGCCTCCCTGCCGATTGACGCCATTGCCGCTGCCTCACTGCCGGAAGATGCCAGATTCGAGTTGCGAAAGGCACTTGCGGCACGCGACGGTCCCATTGTCCCTCTCGTCTCCGAATTGGGCGGTCCGATCGCGTTTTGCAACGAACGCAGCATTTGCATCGACACGACCGCCAGCGGCGGAAATGCAGCGCTTCTGGCCGAATCCGATCCTTGGCCGATGTGATTCACCCAATGTGTGCACACGCGAACTCGAGGAATCCTCCGAGTTTCCGCCAACCTGTCCGAATCCTGTCTCGGCACGCGAACTCGCCGCCATTGTCAGGTCCGCGCGTCGACCAAATGTTCATGGAGATTCATCCAGCCGAAGGATGACCTACTCGCAAACGACTCCGTCTCCGTCTCCGTCCGTCATGAACCTGTAGGCAGGATGGCCGCGCGGCACCGGCGCGATGCCGTGTCGTCTTGCCTCCGCGCAGGTGATCCACCCGTTCCCATTGTCGTCATACAGGCCGAGCGCACCATCTGCGCCGCCGGATTTCCCAGTCTGTCGGGCGGCCGGTTTCCTGGCCGCAGGCACCGTTGTTCCATGCGTCTCGCAGACGACTCCATCGCTGTCTGCATCCATCATGAAGCGGTAGGCGGGATGGCCTCGCGGCACCGGCGCGATGCCGTGCCGTCTTGCCTCCGCGCAGGTGATCCACCCGTTCCCATTGTCGTCATACAGGCCGAGTGCACCAACCGCGTCGTGGGAATGCCCTTTCTGTTGCACAGCCGGCGTTTTGCCGATCGGAACAACCTTTCCATCGGAAAACACCATTTCGGTGGACGAACAGCCAGACAGCACCTGCTCAAGCGCTGCTGCCTCTTTTCTGTCGACCGTAAGGCCGTACCTTTGCTTGACAGCAACGACCCGGTTGGCAAACCAGCAGCCGTTCCCAGGCGGCAGCCACTCCCCGGCGTCGTAGCCGCACTTGCCTCCGTGTCCACAGCGGTTCACTTCCGGGGCGGCGAGGGTCAGGTTCAGCAGGTCCTTGGAAAAGCGTCGGCGGGTTGCCGGTTCGGCTGCGCAAAGCCCGCTGTCATGCGCCTCGGATGTGGCGACGATGTGTTCCACATCGGTCTCACTTCGACTCGCAAAGCTGCGACCGGTATATGGACCGTAAACACGACCGCCCATTGATGCGATGACAGCCGCCTCCACCGAACTCGGATAGGGATAGTCCCGACGATCATAGGGTGTGCAGCGAAATTCCGATGTGACCGTCAGGCCGCGCCACTTCTCGCCAATCGCCTGCGCCGAAGCACCGTCCAGCAGAGCGACCGGCCCAGAAACCGAGATCACGACAAGAACCGCGAATTCCGCACGGCACATGCGGTGCAGTTGCGACGCGATGACGCGAAGCGCCGCCAGCCGGCCAGCGATACGAAGTCGGGCATCTGGTCCTGCACGGCCGTTTCGGCAAGCGTCAAGTCCCGGACACCGGCCCCCAAACAACAATCTGCGAAGAGATTCCGTCACATTTTCGTCCGCACACATTTCAGATGTCTTTCGGGATGAGAACAACGCCGAAACGCTGCGGCACCCGGACTCGCACATTCCCGAATTCTGGTTCTCAATGGTCGGCATTCCCGAGGTCTGAACGCTTGTTCACAGTGGACTAAACGAACTCGTGCCGCACGGCAAATCATCCAAGGAAGCGCGATGATCAGCGCTTCACGGAGATCTTGACGGATCACGTTGCCGATGTGGCGGAAGCGTTCACCTAGATGGCCGACCGACCGAGGTCCCGGAAAAGACGAACCGCAACGCCAATCTTGACGGCATGTTCAATCTCTACGAGTGTGCGCAAATGTCTTCGGTACCGCCCGGATTTTTTTTGGATGCTCAAACCACGCCATCGGCCGTCACAGGCCACCGGAACGTTCGGATGCGACGCTCGATCATCTATGGCACCTCTGCCATTTTCGCGCGCTGGTGGGGCAATCGCGGGATCGCCTGTTTCGGATGGCATCCCAAGGGCAACCCAGAGGTCTTCCGCTTCAGGATAGACGTCGAGTTGAAACCACGTCCCCGTGGCAACGTGAATGCGCTCTTTCAGGGTGACGCGTTCTGCTGCGGCGACACCCTCGAAAGCTGACGCGAATGTCTACCGCCATCCAACTGACCGGCATCTCCGGAATCCTCGTCACACCGTTTGACGAGGAGGGGAATATTGCCGCTGATCGTCTCGCGCCCATCGTGGATCGGGCAGTCGAGGCGGGCATTCACGCCCTGACGATCAATGGCAACACGAGCGAATTCTATGGCTTGAGACTGAACGAGGCATTGACAATGGTGGATGCCGCCGCCGCAACGATCAGCGGGCGCGCGCCCTTGATCGGCGGCGTCGGACGTTCGGTAAATGAGGCTTGTGCCCTGGCTCAAGCTTCTGTTGCGGCAGGTGCTGCAGCGATCATGATCCACCAGCCGCCCGATCCGTTCGTTTCGCCCAGGGGCCTGAAAGACTACGTCGCACTTGTTTCGGATGCTGCCCAAGGCACACCTGTCCTGCTCTACCTGCGCAACGACATGATCGGCACGCGCGCGATTGCCGATCTTTGCGAAGTTGAAAACGTCGTTGGCGTAAAATGGGCAACGCCATCACCCGAGAAGCTTGCCGAGGCCATGGCCGCGTCGCCCGACCACGTCGTCTGGATCTGCGGCCTGGCCGAGATCTGGGCTCCAAAGTTCTACGCGGTCGGGGCCCGCGGGTTCACGTCCGGCCTAATCAATGTCTGGCCGCAACGTTCTGCGGAGATTCACGCCGCACTCGACAAGGGGAGCGACGATGAGGCGCTGGCCCTTATTGACGGCATTCGCGCCTTCGAAGAACTCCGTGCAGAGGAAATGGGCGGAACGAACGTTTCGGTCGTGAAGACCGCCTTGTCCTTGATGGGCGAGAATTGCGGATCGACCCGTCCGCCTTCGTCTTGGCCTCTTTCCGAGGTGCAGGGATCGCGGCTTCGAGAATTCCTGAGCGAGAATTGCATTGTGCCTCGGAATGGCGACGCCGATGATTGACGCAGCGGCGTTAGGGGACCTTCTGCGATCCGGCCTGCTGCAATTCCCCATGACCACGGCAGTTCAGCGACCGGCACGCACCGCCTTCCGCGAACTTGGCCGGCTCAAGTCTCGAATGCCCAGGTCGTGATCTGCCGCCAGGTCTGGCCAGGGTACAAGGTGATGTCCGGAAATCGCGGTTCGTGCGGCGCATTGGGCCAGAACTGCGCTTCGAGGGCAAGTCCGCAATACGGAACAGGTGCAAAGCCGTCGTTCGTGCACTGGTCCGGATAGTCGAGAATGTGCCCGTCAAAGACCTGCAGCCCGGGCTCTGTGCTTGCCATCACCATCATGGCGTCGGGACCGGTCAGGCGTGCAACCTCCCTGAGGGGCTGGCGGGACTCGGACAGGCAGAAATTCGTGTCAAGAAGGCCATCAGCGCCGTCTCTCAATCTGCGGCCGTCTCGGTAATCGAACCGCGTGCCGGCGACATCCGCAATCTCGCCCGTCGGAATCTTGGTGCCTGGAGTTGCGGGCAGGTACCGGTCAGCGTGAACCTGCAACATGTGATCCCGGGTCGTGGGCGCTTCGCCAAGACGCCAGTAGCTGTGGTTCGCGAGGTTCAGGATCGTCGGAGAGTCGGTCCTTGCCGTGAGCGTGAGGGACAGGGTCCGACCCGCCGCTTCGAATCTCGCCTCGACGCGCCGTGTGCCCGGAAACCCCCCGTCGCCGTCGGACGCCACCAGCACGAGCGTGGCGTGCCGCTCGGAATGATCGACCAGTTCCCAGACTCTCTTGTGAAACGCGCCTTCGCCGCCATGGAGCGTGTGGGCATTGAGGAAATTCCTCTCAAAGCGGTACTCGACACCTTCTATCGTGGCACGGGCGCCCGCAATGCGGTTCGCAACCGGGCCCATGATCGTTCCGCAATGACCGAGCGGCCCCTCATATGCGGAGATGTCCGGACTCCCAACGGTCAGGCTGTGCCGCAGGCCTTCGAGGCGGACATCCTGAAGCGCGCAACCGAACGTAATGACACGTGCCGTGAGCGCGCCGTCCTGGAGGGTCAGGCGATGAACCTCCCGGCCCGAAGCGGTGATGCCGAACTCCTCCATCATTCTGACATTGTGTGCATCTTGGCAGACGAGGCCGCAAGACCGTCAACGATCCTGCCTTGCCGCAATTTTGGCGAGGCCGAACCAGCGCGTGAGATGCTCTGACGACACGTTTCGGCGACAGCGCCTAAAGGCCATGAGCAACGATCGCCGACCCGGAATCTCCTGGATTTATGATGGCAGCAGAATTGCCGGCAATGTCACCTGCTTGCGTCATCAGCCAATCGCATGCCGCCTGGGCCGCCGAGGCGGCCGCGAGGATCGCTCGATGATCCGATTTCAGGATCTTGATCCACTCCTTCACATAGGCCGCGTTCTCGTCGAAACGGGGCTCTATGCCGAGCAAGGCGCCCGCCATGGCCGAACCGAGTTCGGCTACGAGCTCTTCGTGTGCATATCGGGTGTCGCTGAATGCGTCGCTCAAGCGCCGGTCGAGCCGATGCGGCGCCCCGGTCGCGTGAATCGTCTCGTGCAGGAGGACTCCGGCATAGGTGGCGCCATCCTTGAAGCAATCTTCGGGCGGCATGTGGATCACGTCGCGGGCAACATCATAGAATGCGCGAGGCGCCCCGGACGTCTCGAGCCCCACGTCCAGCCGCCGGAACCATGCCATCAAGGCGGGGTCAATGCCTGCTCCGGATATCTTGGGCCGATCAGCCGCTGCGCGAAACTGATCGGCCAGGCCGTCGATCTGATCCAGATTGAAGACCCGATAAGACCGCAAATATCCGTATCTTGTCGGCTCCTCGCCCGGAATCTCACTTTCGCGCACGACGGTTCCGACCTTGATGACCGTCGTGCCGCGCTCGCCCTTGCGAACCTGTCCCCCGCGCGCCGCTGCCTGGCGATAAGTCATCCAGAACGGCGCCGAGTATCCCTGGGCAATTGCCTTGCGCCAAAGCATGACCACGTTAATCCCCCTGTATGGCGTACCACAGGCCCGAAGCGGTAACAGGGCCGCACCGCCCCCGGGTTTCCAAGGGGTGCGCCACGGCGGGGAGCCTCGTGTCAGGGCATCGACAATTGCGTCGGTCACATAGCCGCAAATCTCACGGGTCCTGGTGACTTTTCCTGTCAGCTTCCGCGACGTGCCGCTTCCCTTGCGCCCGCTGGAAACGGCCGCACCTCCCTCGATTTCGGCCTGCGTCGCCCGATCGGTATCCCGTGCATGCCGCCACACTGCTGTTTCGATCGCCTCGTCACCGTGCGGGCATGGCCCCTGGAAATGGAATTGGATCGAACGGCACGCGTTCATGGACTGATTCAGCCGGGCACCGATCCCGGACGGTCTGGCCTTCATCGCCATTGGCAAGATTCCTTTCTCAAATTGAGCAGATCACGCTTCCTGAAAAATCCGTTGAGGATGTCTGCAATTCCGCGCAGGCGGCCCCCTTGAGCCGAGTGAATTGTCGTTCGCCTCGTAGTTCGCGAGGCATTCCGTCCGGACCGTTCAGGCAGGGCCCGAACCCGATGATCCGGGAAAGTGGCCCGATTCGTCGCTGCGGCGCGGCGCAGGGCAACACCAGCCGCGACGGGTCTCCTCGAGATCCGGATCGGAACGCAGGTCGCGTAACGCATTGAATGGACGCAGATTTCTTGTGACGTTCGAACCGAAAGGTTGGTCTGCTGATCCATCGCGAACAAGGCCCCAGATGTTTGGCTTGACAGTCGCACCTTGGAACATATTATGAACATGTTCAAGCGCGAAACAGAACATAAATTGAACAAATTGCGCCTGGAAGGCAGCATTCATTCGTTTGCAGAGGAGGAAATCGACAATGACCAATGACCCTGATGCCCCAAGCGGGGACAGCCGCCCGAGACTTTCTGCGGCAGCGGACTGGGCCGAGAGAGAGCGCAAGGCGGAAGAGGCGCGGCAAAGGGAACGTGTGGAGTTGGGCGACCTGCTGCGCACAAAGGGCGTGGAGCGGGTCGAAGCCGGCTACGACGGCTACGGCGATTCCGGCAATGTGAATCACGTCGCCGTGTCGCCTACGCGTGTCGAGGTCAAGGAACTGGACACCAGGCTTGCAGACTTCATTTGGGCGGTCGCTTACAACCTGAATCCCGGATTCGAAATCGATGACGGCGGCGAGGGCACCCTCACGTGGGACCTTGGCAAGGACCGGATCGACGTCAATCACGTCGCGTTCATCTACGAGAGCATTGAATCGGTTCACGAGAACGTCTGAGATGGCGCATCCCAATCACCATGCGGAAAGTTCCGCGAGAAAGTTCGGCGGGGTGCCTGCCGACTACCATGCGATCCATGACTGGTTCGATGCGTCGAAGGCGCATGAAGCGCTTCCGGTTCATCGGGCCATGAGGCATCACAGCCTTGGAATCTTCGAAGCGCAACGGACATTCGGCCGCTCGCTGGTCAACTCTGACGGTCGGGAGGTGCCCGTACGATTTGTCGCGGAACAGCACGTCCGTGAAGACTGTCGACGGATTCCCTCCGTCTCGGACTGGTTGCGGAGCATCCCCGTCGCATCATGGATGGTGAACGGAGTCATCCTTCCGGATACGGAACCCGTGGCTCCCGACAGGCAGGCCGATTGGCGTGCGTCCGTTGCCGCCGGGCAAACGATCCTGGGATTTGAGGACTGGTTGGCTGATCGCGAGGCACGTGAACGAACTGCCTCGGCCCGAATCAGGCTGTAGCGTCAGGCGTTTTGCAACGGTTTGGAACGGATCCCGGATGGAGAAGCCGAAGAGCACGGTCGTCGGCATCGTCAAGTCGCCCCGGCACGAGGATGTCACCCTGCGAGGCAGTCCGCCCTGGTCTCGTCACCCAGACAAATGTTGCCCAAGACCGGAAATTTCCCCGAACCCCATTGATCCGGACAGGAATTCCGGTTTCAAGATATGGCGCTCGCAGCAACATGAACGAAAGGCGGCAACGTGGAGGCGCTTGGCCTTACATTCGAGATGACTGTCGTTCTGGCAATCCTGGTAGTCACGATCGGGCTCTTCGTCTCGGAAATCGTGCGCGTCGATGTTGCCGCGTTCTCGATCATGGTGCTTCTGGGCCTTCTGACAATGGTGCCCGGCCTCGAAGATCTCGCGGACCTCCGTCAGCTGTTCAGCGGGTTTGGCTCCAACGCGGTCATCTCGATCATCGCGGTCATGATCATCGGCGCGGGCCTTGACCGAACCGGCGCGATGTCGACCGTGGCGGCATGGATCACACGGGTCGGAGGCAAGACGGAATCCCGGATCATCTTCCTGATCTCGTCCACGGTCGGCGTGATCTCCAGTTTCATGCAGAATGTCGGCGCGGCGGCTCTCTTCCTGCCCGTGGTCAACCGGGTGTCCACGAGAACGGGCCTGCCCATGTCACGGCTTTTGATGCCGATGGGCTTCTGCGCCATCCTCGGCGGCACGATGACCTTGGTCGGCTCGTCGCCTCTTATCCTCCTGAACGACCTGCTCGTTTCCATAAACGAGACACTGGGAGAAGGCGTCCGCATGGACACCTACTCTCTCTTTTCCGTAACGCCGATCGGAATTGCGTTGGTGGCGAGCGGCCTCCTCTACTTCATCCTGTTCGGCAAGTTCGTGCTGCCGAGCACGTCGCGCGATGATTCCGGCGCGGCGCAGTCGACACTTGAGTATTTCAACGCGACTTACGGGCTTGACGGCGTCATCCACGAAATCGACGTGCCTCACGGAAGCCTTCTCGCCGGCCATACCCTGGGCGACCTCCAGCGCGCATTCAACGTCCAGGTCATTGCGACGGCATTCCAGGGCCGGACCTACACCGCCCCGCCACGGGATGTCCTCATCGAGGCGCCAGCCAAGCTGGCAATAATTTCGGACGCCCGGGACATAGCGGATTTCAAGGACGCCTTCGAGCTTCCCGAAGCATCGGAACTCGAGACATTCGCGGAAACGCTTCATCCGGGCAAGGCCGGCATTGCCGAGGTCGTGATCCCGCCGGGATCCGGGGTTATCGGCAAAAGCATGCGGGAGCTTTGGCTCCGCAAGGTCTACGGGCTTTCGCCGTTGATCGTATACCGTGGCGGGAACGCGGTCACGCAGGACAGCCCGGACTTTGGCACCATGCCGCTCGCGGCCGGAGACACGCTGGTCTGCCACACGCCGTGGGAGGCCTTGGTGCGGCTTGAAGCGGATCGCGACTTCGTTGTGGTGACAACCGAATTTCCTCACGAGGACATCAGGCCCAAGAAGATCGGCTGGGCACTTCTGTTCTTCGCCATCGCAATCGCGCTGGTCCTGTTTTCCAATCTCGTTCTTGCACTTTGCCTGCTGGTCGGCGCCGTCGGAATGATCCTCAGTCGCGTGATTTCCATCGAGGAAGCCTACGCCGCGGTCAGCTGGCAAACCGTCTTTCTGCTGGCCAGTCTCATACCGTTGGGACAAGCGGTGCAGGCAACCGGAACGGCCGCCTGGATTGCGAACCTGATCCTTGTCGCCATGGACGGAATGCCGCTCTGGGTTCTCCAGGCCGGGATTGCGGTCCTGGCCACGTTTTTCACGCTCGTGATGTCAAATGTCGGAGCGACCGTTCTCCTTGTGCCACTGGCCGTGAACATTGCCCTTGGCGCCGATGCGGACCCCGCCCTCTTTGCCCTGACGGTCGCGATATCCACCTCGAATTCCTTCCTGATCCCGACGCATCAGGTCAACGCGCTCATCATGGGTCCGGGCGGCTACTCGGTCGTCGACTTCATGCGGGCCGGGGGCGCCATGTCGATCCTGTTCCTCGTCGTCTCGCTCGGCGTGCTGAACCTGCTGTACTGACCGGACCTGCCTTTCACGGGCGACCCGGCATCTCTCTCAACATCGCCTTGACCACGGCGGCCGCGTTGCCCGCCGCGAGGTCGAGGAATGTCTCCATCTGGTTCGCGCCTGACCCGCCGCCAGCAAGGTCGGCGAGACTGCGCACCGCGACGAA
>JAJEAC010000150.1 GCA_022824315.1 Silicimonas sp. | reverse complement strand
ATCGCTCCTCTGCGCGAATTGGTCCGGTCTTCCAGGAAGGCCATTCGCATCGTTGGACTCTCTGGCGTCGGGAAGACCCGCATCTTGCAAGCTCTCTTCGACGAGACCATTGGCGATCAGCCTCTCGACCGAACATCTGCCGTATATGCCGATTTGGGGGCTGATCCTGAACCTTCGGCGCATGCAATGCTGGAGCGATTGTTGGCAGAAGGCCGAACAGCTACTCTTGTGCTCGACAACTGTCCCTCCGACGTTCATGGCAAGCTCGCGGCACAAGCCACTTCCGACGGCTCCAACGTCCGCCTGATCACGGTTGAGTATGACATCCAGGAGGAGGATCTTCCCCAGAGAACCGAGGTCGTTCGCATAGAGGCAAACGGACCGGATGTCGCGGAGGCACTTCTCATCAGACGACATCCCGGGATCGGTTCCGGCAACGCGCACAGGATTGCAAGGTTTGCAGGAGGCAATGCCCGCGTTGCCTTGGCCGTCGCCGAGCGAGTCGAGACGGGAGAGTCACTTGCGAAACTGTCGGATGCGGATCTCTTCGGCCGTCTGTTCTCCCAACGAAACGAAACGAACGGCCAGCTTCGGCAACACGCGCGGCTTCTGGCACTTGTGTATTCGTTCTCGGTAGGGGAATCAGACGCGGGCACGGACGAGCTTGAAGTACTTGGGTCGATCCAAGGCGTCCCTCGAGACCAGCTCTTCGGTTCCGTGGCGGATCTGCTGGACAGGCAAGTCGCGCAGAAACGATCGCACTGGCGGGCGATCCTTCCGCACGCTGTAGCAAACCGACTGGCAGTGGAATCTCTGTCGCGAATTCCCCTCGACAGACTTCGAGACACCTTCGAGGCTCCGGGGCGGGAACGCTTGCTGACGTCATTCGCGCATCGCCTTGGCATGTTGCACGATAATGACGTCGCGAAGAGCATCGTCCGATTCTGGCTGAACGAAGGTGGTCCTTTGGCCTCCGTTTCCGAATTGAGCGAGGACAGATTGATGATGCTGCATCACGTGGCGCCGACGGCACCTGATGCAGTCCTTGAAAAACTGGCTGCAGAGATCGACGCACCGGGCTTTGTCCAGACGGAACGAGTATTGGATTTCGCCACCTCGACAATGCTCAACCTGCTGACCTCATTGGCATATGAATCGGACACGTTTGATCGCTGCGTCAACCTCCTGCTGCGAATGGCAGACCGCATGAACGCGCGCGGCGGCAACAGCCTCATCGAAGAAAGAATCGTCCGGTTCTTCCAGCCTTACCTCTCTGGCACCCATGCATCGCTTGATCAGCGTACAGCCGTGTTGACGGACTCGTTGAACTCCGACGATGACAGGCAAAAACGTCTCGGCTTCAGAATGCTCTCCACCGCGTTTCAGGTCGGACCCTGGTTCGGAAACGGGATGAACGACTTCGGTGCCCGCCCACGGGACTTTGGATTCGATCCCGACCGAAACCAGCTTGTAGAATGGTACTGCAGGTTCGTCGACATCGCCGTCGAGTACGGGTTGCGCAGGGACGCCGAACTTGCTCGACATGCACGACAAGCGCTTGCTGAGAGTTTGCGGGGGCTTTGGTCACTGCCGGAAATGAGAGAAAGGCTCGCTTCAGCGGCGCTGGATCTCAATTCGCAACGCACGTGGACCGAGGGCTGGCAGGCAGTTCGGAGAATGATTTTCTTGGATTTTGCAGACAGGAAGCCTGGCCAAAATGACGAGAAGGTCCCGCCGGACTTGAAGCAACTTGCAGAACGGCTCGAGCCAACCGACCTGATGGCCAGGATCGACACCTTTGTCCTCGGGCATGACAATGATCCTTGGTCACTGGGCGAAGATTTCCAAGAAGATAACCCTAAAGCGTACAATGAGGCGACCAACCGTCTCGAAAGAAGGGCAACTGATCTGGGTATAGAATTCGCGTGCTCAGGAAGATCTGTAACGACGCTGGGGACCCGCCTCTTTTCCAATGGCCACATGCCTTACCGACGCGCCTTTGGGCGGGGTCTGGCATCCGGCACCCGCGACAAGGTGGCGATGTGGGACGATCTTGCGAACGCTGCGGCCCATACGGATTCGGAGAATTGCGACTTCGCTGTCCTGGCAGGGTTCATCGAACAGGTGGACAGCGATGATCGTCCGTACGCTCAGTGCATTCTTGATCAATGCCTTGACGACGCGACACTGAACCGCGAACTCGTCTACCTTCATCCAGCCAGGACCTTCGACGAAAATGACCTGGACCGCTGCATGGAGGCCCTGGAGGTGCCAGGTGCCGAGGTCTCGAGGTACGGCGACTTCTATTGGGCCGACCGGTACGCCTCCCTTCCCGCCGAGAGTCTGCGTAAACTTGCCGCCAGGATTTTGGCGATGAAAACCGGAGAAGAAGTCCTTCTTGAAGGCTTGGCCATGAAACTGCATGACGAAAGTGCCAATGAAGATGTTCTTGGTATGGAGTTCAGGCAACTTGGGTTGGTTGCAGCGACAAACCGATTGCTGAACAACAGGAACGATCCCGGTGGCGATGCCGATCACCACTTGCAGCGGGTACTCCAGGCAAGCCTGTCATTCGGCGGCAACGATCAGGAAAAGTCTGACTGGCTCGATGCGATATTTGACGTTGTGGACAGTCAGAACGGTTATAGGCCCTTTGGCGGGTGATGTTTGACTGAGTGCATTGTATTTCAATGGGTTGTATAGTGCCAGGATCCAGCACACTGCATATTGTGTAATGAATCTTGTCAATTTCGGACCGGCGTGCGAGACGCCGGCCCGGTCGGGAGATTACGGTGGCAGTGAGCGCTCAAAAGGTGAGCTCGGGGGTGTCGCCGGAGTCAGCGGGTGGCATGGAGTTTGCGGCCGCCTCGATGGTCGGGCCGTTGCCGTTCGACCGATCCAGGAACTGGACGCGCCCGCCCGGGACGAGCAGGATCTCGGTCGAGAACCGGTCGGAGTCCTCGCCGTCCTTCTTCCAGCGGCGGGTCTGCAGCTTGCCCGCGACGTAGACCAGCCGGCCCTTGGTCGCATGCTTCTGCAACATGTCGATCAGGCCGTCCTGGAACGTCACGATCCTGTGCCACTCGGTGCGGTCGACGCGTCCGCCGGTCCCGCCGTTCCGGTCGACGTAGCTTTCGTCGGTGGCGACGCTCAGGTTGGCGACGCGGCCCCCCGATGCGAGCTGGTTGACGGTGACGTCGGCGCCGAGGCGGCCGATCAGTTCGGCGCGGTTGAGTCCGAAAGCCATGGTGAGTCTCCTTCATGGGTCTGATTGATGACGATGGGTTGCGAACGGCCGGGACCGGGACGCTCTCCCGACCCCCTTCCGTTCACCCTCTCCAAGCCCTCCTCCCCCTCCGCCCCGCCGGGGACGGCGACCAGGCCGGGTGCCTTGGGACAACCGGGCTGTCATCGGCCGGCCGGGCTTCGGCGGCACCGCCGGACCGGAGTCCGCGACATGGTGTCGGGATACGCCGACGGCAGATCCGGAGAGCGGATCGCCGCCTTCCGAGGCTGATCCTGGCCGCGAGGACGCCGAAGGCGGGAGCGCGGACACGGCACCGGTTCCGGTGCCTATTCCCAGACGGGCGCCGTGAACAACGCCATGGGCGAGACGTCCGAGAGGATCTCCACCTCGTCGCGCGAGAGCCTCTCGAAGGCCAGGCAGAGCGCGATGTCGGCCTCGCTGTCGAACGGCCCGTGCTCCCGACCGGTGGCCAGCTCGACCACCGTCCATGTCGGGTCCCAGACCGGGATTCCGCGATACGCGCCCGAGCCTTCGGCGTGCTTGCGGGCGCAAGCCGCGCAGCGCGCCGCCCCCGCCGAGGGTGCCGAGCAGTCCACGCATTTGTGATTGGCCCGCCGGTCGGCATAGCGCCGGCGCCGCGCGGCGTACTCGGCCTCGCGGTTGCGGCGCTCGGCCCGGGCGACGGAACATGGGGCGCACATGGCCGCGCCGTCGAACGTGGGTGCCCGGCAGCTCACGCATTGCCCGGCAGCGCGGCGGGACTCGTAGCGTGCCCGGGCGGCGTCGCGGCAGGAC